>JADKJT010000017.1 GCA_016720905.1 Gemmatimonadaceae bacterium
GTCCGGAGGGCGCAAGCGACAGACGTTGCTGGCGCGCGCACTGGTCCGTCAGCCCGATGTCCTGCTGTTGGACGAACCCACCAATCACCTGGACATCGACGCGGTTGAGTGGATGGAGCGGTTTCTGATTGGGCGCGGCACTTCGCTGGTGTTTGTCACGCATGACCGGGCGTTCCTGCGCAGCGTGGCCACGCGCATCGTCGAACTGGATCGCGGCAAGCTGGTGGACTGGGGTACGGACTACGACACGTATCTCGAGCGCAAGGAGGCCGCGCTTGAGGTTGAAGCCAACGAGAATGCCGAGTTCGACAAGAAATTGGCGCGGGAAGAGGTCTGGATACGCACCGGCATTCAGGCGCGGCGCACGCGCAACGAGGGTCGTGTGCGCGGACTCGAAGCACTGCGAGTAGAGCGCGCGGCGCGTCGGGAGCGTGTGGGCGCCGTGCGCATGCCGCAACAGGACGCGGAGCGTTCAGGGCGCCTGGTGGTGGAGGCACGCGGCGTGTGCTTCGCGCGCGGCCAGCGCATGATCGTGCGCGACGCCGACGTCACCATCATGCGCGGCGATCGCGTGGGCATCATCGGCCCCAATGGTTCGGGCAAGACGACGCTGTTGCAATTGCTGCTGGGCACGCTGGTGCCGGATTCGGGGTCGTTGCGTCTGGGGACCAACCTGGAAATCGCCTACTTCGATCAATTGCGCGAACAGCTTGACCCGGACATGAGCGTGTTCGACAGTGTGGCTGACGGAGCGCAGGAGGTCACCGTGGGCGGTTCCACGCGCCACGTCAACGGGTACCTGCAGGACTTTCTCTTTCCTCCTGATCGCGCACGTACACCGGTGCGTGCGCTTTCCGGCGGCGAGCGCAATCGTCTGCTGTTGGCCCGGCTCTTCACCCGTTCGTTCAATCTGTTGGTGCTGGATGAACCCACCAACGATCTCGACATCGATACGCTCGAACTGCTGGCCGATCGGTTGCTGGAGTACTCGGGCACCTTTGATCGTCAGTCACGACCGCGTGTTTCTCGATCAGGTGGTGACCAGCACGCTGGTGTTCGAGGGCAATGGCCGGGTCGGGGAGTATGCGGGCGGTTACACCGACTGGGTGCGGCAGCGACCGTCGCCGCTCCAGGCTGTGCCGCAGCCCAGCCCGCCAGTCCACAGCCGGCACCGGCACCGTCACCGGCCGCCGCCAAGAAGCGACGACTGACCTTCGCCGAATCGACGGAGCTCAAGGCGCTCCCCGATCGCATCGACAGCAAGGAACGAGAACGCGACGCGATCCTGTCGTCGCTGGCCGAGCCGGCTGTGCTGCGTGATGGTGTGGCGGCGTTGGCCGCGCACACCCGGCTCACCACCGTCGATCAGGAACTCGCCGCGTTGCTGGAACGGTGGGAAGCGCTGGAGACGATCGTGGCCGAGTCGCGATAGCGACGGTGTGCGTGCTCTCTGTGGTAAGAGCTCGTTGACAGACCTACTTCTTGACGGCCGGCGGTGCAGTGGGTGGCGCCAGCAACTGCTTGGCGGCGGTGTCACCGCCCGGGTTGATCGGCGGCTGTTGCCGGTCAAACCCGAACACCGACTCGCGTCGCATCGCTTTCGCGATCCCGCGCGCTTGCTGGAAGATGGAGTCCGACTCGGTCATCCGACCTGCGCTGGCCAGCGCTTCCGCCAGCGTGACCCCGCTGATCACGTAGAGATCGGGAATACCCACGGACGCATCGTCCACCCAGCCGTCGCGCGCGGTGAGTGACTTGGTGGCGGTGAAGACTTCGTTCCACAGGGCCTTCGACCGATTGATGTCCACCAGGCCTTCGCCCTGCACCATGACGGTGTCCTTGCCCGGCACGGCGACGTGATCGAGCAGCTTTTTCGCCATCCCCTGCGTGATGACATAGCGCTCGAGTCCCAGCTCGTACGGATAGCCGCCGGCGGTGCGGCTGAAATACATCGAGCGACCGGGAAACGCGTCGCGAATCATGAAGTACACCAGCTGGTCGGCCGCCATCAATTGCGGCAGGCGCGGGGTGGCCACGATGCCGTTGGCCTGGAACGCCGAATTGGCCGGCGTCTGAATGGCCAGCGGCATGCCGTCCGCTTCGTCAAACGTCATCTTGATGGGCGAGCCAGACGGCTTGGTCCATTGGCCTGACTTGTAAATGGCCGGTCCCGTTCGCCTCGTCGTACTCGTACACCGGTCGCCGAATCAGCTGGCGGCGATACCAGTCGGTATTCAGCAACGACGTGTTGGCCACGATGACGTCCTTCCGGATTCCTTCCACTTCCTGTGCATACCACAGGGGAAAGGTGTCGTTGTCTCCGACCGTCACCAAAATGCCATAGGGTTCGACGCTGTTCAGCAGATCGCGCGCAAAGTCCGTGGTGTCGGTCTGATTGGCGCGCGACGCCTGCTGCCAGTTGCCGAACAGCGGCACCAGCGCGATGGCCAGCAATGGCGACGCCATGGCAAAACTGCGCGGCCGCGGTTCAAGGACGTTGTCGCGCCCCAGGCGCACTTCATCGGAGCCGAAGATGCTGGCGGCGGTTTCCCACACGTACACGAGACCCAACGCGGCCCACACACTCAGCGCCGAGAAGCTCCAGAGATAGAAATAGTCACGGTCACGCACTTCGCGATCGACGGAATCGCCGAGGTCCGGCGCCTGGGAATGACCGTACTTGAAGTTCAGGTAGAAGATGAGCGCCAGTGTCATGGTGAACACCAGCGGCCCGAAGAACGAAAAAGCTTCGTCGGTCCTTCTTGAAGTGCATCCACCCGCCGATGCCGCTCAAGATGAGAAAGAACACCGCCAGTCCGTTCTGCAGTCCCGGGCGCTGACCGTACGCATCGCGCAGGAACTGCCACTTGTAGTACAGCCAGTACATGCCGATCTGCGCCGTGAACGGCGCCTGCCGCTCCCCCAGTTCCGGCTTGCCGTACTGGCCGCGATTGAAATTGTACATGAAACGATCGTACGTGAGCTTCGAGAACGTGCACTTGAACTCGAGCTTGGTGACGCACCCCGTTGGTTCGCCTTCGTTGATGGCGGGGAAGTGCGCCGCACGAATGGGTTGCGTGGCAAACGGCGTCATGCCGAACACCAGCGCGGCGCCGCAGGCCACCAGCAGCTTCCAGCGCAGCAGGAACGCCGGACGACGAATGATGACCGCCAGGCCGACCGCGGGCGCCGCCAGCATACCGGCCATGTGATTGGCGTAACCCAGGCCAAGCACGTAGGCAATCAACACCAGCAGCCGATCGCCAATTCTGTCTTCCGGGTCGTCGCACCAGCGCACCGTCAACCAGCAGATGACGGCCAGCCCAAGCAGCGACACGGTGTACACCTTCTCATTCACCACCGACTGGTTCCACACCGTGAACGAGGTGGCGCCAATGAGCACGGCCAGCGATCCGCCCACCACGCGCTGCCAGCGCCGCGGCAACCAGCCCACCAGCACCCGTTCGGTCACCAGAAACCAGAACCCTGCCGACACCGCGCTTGAGACCGCCGCCAGCACGTTGATGCGCATGGCCACCGACGGTGCGATGGGCAGGATCGCGAACACGCGGCCAATGAGCACGAAGAACGGGTTGCCAGGCGGATGCGGGATCCCCAGCACGAACGCCGCCGCGATGTACTCGCTGGTGTCCCACATGGACGTCGTGGGCGCGAGGGTCAGGATGTACAGCACGAACACCACCAGCCCGGCAATGGCCGCGGCGAGGTAGGACGGCCGATAATCCAGTTCAGCGGTGCCGGTGGCCACGCGGGAAGGCGTCCGCGGAGGCGCAGCCGCAGCGGCGGTAGCGATGGTCATGGTTTCAAGAATGAAGAAGGCGGGACGGACAACCTGAAGAACTTAACCTGAGCTCGGCCGGAGCGGCCAGCGCCGTCTAGTGTCGGAACAGCCTCGCCCCGGTGAAGATCATCGCGATATTGTGTTCGTCGGCTGCCGCGATCACGTCGGCGTCGCGCACCGACCCGCCCGGCTGAACGATGGCGGTGACGCCAGCGGCTGCGGCGTGATCGACGCCGTCACGGAACGGAAAGAAAGCGTCCGACCCCAGCGAGGCACCCGCCGTGGCATGTCCCAGCGACGTGGCTTTGTGCACGGCGAGAAACGACGCATCGACGCGGGACATCTGTCCGGCCCCAATGCCAATCGTCGCCCCATCGCGCACCAGCACGATGGCGTTGGACTTGACGCTCGCCACTGCACGCCAGGCGAATGACAAGTCGCGCTGCTCCTCGCGCGTAGGTTGACGCTTGGTCACGGCATTCCAGAGCGCCGGCACTTCGGGCACGGGCGCGCGGTCCTGCACCAGCAGTCCGCCGCGCACACGCTTGTAGTCCATCCCGCCGGCTGGCCACAGGGCGCGACCGGCCAGGACGCGCAGATTCTTCTTGCGCACGAGAATCTCTACGGCCTCGTCGGCGAATGACGGCGCCACAATGCACTCCACGAAGAGACTCGAGATCGCGTCGGCCGCGGCGACGTCAACCGGCACACTGAAGGCAATCACCGAGCCGAACGCCGAGACGGGGTCGCAGGCGAGCGCCTTCTTGTACGCGTCCAGCGCATCGGTGCCGGTGGCCAGTCCGCACGGGGTCGTGTGCTTGATAATGGCGCACGCCGGCTGCTCCCCGAACGGTTCGATCGCCAGCATCGCTCCTTCCAGGTCGAGCAGATTGTTGAACGACAGTTCCTTGCCGCCCAATTGTCTCAGGGCACCCAGTCCCGCGCCCGGGCGCTCCACATAAAACGCGGCGCGTTGTTGCGGGTTCTCGCCGTACCGCAACGCCTGCTGCTTCTGAAACGAGAGCGGGTAGTGGTCGGGGAACGGCTCCCCGCGCTGCGCCGCAAACCACTGCGCGATCGCCGCGTCGTAGCTGCTGGTGTGCGCGTACACCTTTTCGGCCAACAGCTGACGCAACGCCGGGTCGTCCGCGCCAGTGGCGATTACGGCAAGGACCCGCGCGTAGTCGGCGGGGTCGACCAGCACCCAGACCGCATAGAAGTTCTTGGCGGCCGAGCGCAGCATGGAGGGTCCACCGATATCGATATTCTCGATCACGTCGTCGGGATGCACACCCGCCTTCGCCGCTGTCTCGCGGAACGGATACAGGTTGACCACGACGAGATCGATCGTGCCGATATGGTGGTCGGCGATGGCGGACATGTGCGCCGGCAGATCGCGACGCGCCAGCAGGCCGCCATGCACCGCCGGGTGCAGCGTCTTCACCCGACCGTCGAGCATTTCCGGAAATCCCGTGATGTCGCTGACGTCAAGGACTGTGAGGCCGCTCTCGCGGAGGACACGCGCCGTGCCGCCGGTAGACACGAGCTCGTACCCGTGTTGCACCAGCTGCGTGGCAAACGGCACAAGGCCGGACTTGTCGGAAACGGAAAGAAGCGCGCGAGGCATATGAAACTGAGTTGGAAGTGATAGGCTATGTACGAAGTACCAAGTACCAAGTACCTAGTACCAAGTACCAAGTACTAGGTACCAGGTACCAGGTACTAGGTACTATGTACTATGTCCCTCCCTCTCTCCCCAATCGGATAACCCCTCGCGCCACGGCTGCCACCGTTCGCGGCAGCAGTTTGTGCTCGGCGCGCAGCACTCGCGCGGCCAGCGTTGCCGGTGTGTCATTGACGTGCACACGCACCGGCCACTGCGCGGCGATGGCCCCGCGATCGAATTCGTTGTCGACGAAATGCACGGTGGCGCCGGACACCTTGACGCCATGCGCCAGTACGGCCTCGTGAACCCGCATGCCGTGCATCCCGGCACCGCCAAACGCCGGCAAGAGCGACGGATGGATGTTGAGCAGGCGCCCATGATAGGCCGCCACGACACCCGGAGGGACTAGCTTGAGATAGCCGGCCAATACCAGCAGGTCCACGTCGGCGGCGCGGAACTGCGCCAACTGCGACTCCGCATCATCGGGATTGGCAATCACGCCATGTGGAATGCCGGCGGCAGCAGCGCGCGCCAATGCGCCGGCATCCGCACGATTCGAGCCCACCCAGACGATGGTGCCCGCGTCGGACCCCGGTCCGGCGAAGTAGTCGATGAGTGCTTGCAGGTTGCTCCCGCTGCCCGACGCCAGCACCCCGATGCGCGCGCGCGCGGACGCTGATGACGAGGTCGTCATGCGCGCCCTCGCGCGATCCAGGCTATCGCTTTCGACATCGCATCGCCAATGTCGTCGGCCACCTGCACCCCAGGTCGGGCATTCTCGCGTGCGCGCAGGAGATCCTCCATGGGTGTTTCCACCCCAGGAACGAGAATGCCCAGCCCACCGGTGGTGACGGCTGGTTGCACATCGCGCCACCGATCGCCCACGTAGACTGACGCGGGCAACGACAGTCCCAGGGCCGCGGCCGCGTCGCGATGCATGCCGATTCCCGGCTTGCGGCACTCGCACGGGCCATCACGCTCCGGCCAATGCGGGCAATGATAACTGGCGTCGATCTGTGCGTCCTCGGCCGCGAGCAGCGCGTCCAACCGTGCGCGCACCGAGGCGTACTGTGCCTCGGTGATGTGCCCACGTCCAATTCCCGACTGATTCGTCACCACCACCACGGGAATGCGCGCGACATTCGCGCGTCGCACGGCCAACGCCGCGCCCGGCAGCAGTACCACCTGCTCCGGTTCGGACGGGTAATGCGCGTCGGCGATGAGCGTACCATCGCGATCGAGAAAGAGCGCCGGGCGTGCCACGTGATCAATCGGGTGGTTTGCGCGTCGGTGCGTCACTGCTGTCCTTCTTCACTTCTTTCGCGGTGACAAATCCCCGCGCCGGTGACTTCACGGTGCCGGAGAGACTGCGCACACTGTTGACCTGCAACCGGTAGGCCGTGCCCGGCTTGAGCGCCTCCTCCAACGTCAGGTACAACTCAGCAGACACGGCTGCCCGCTTCATCTTTGGCGGCGGCGTGGTGTCACGGGGCGGGAGCGGCCGTCCACCGCGCAGCGCCACCTGTCGTCGCGCCTCGCGTGCCGCGCGATCGAGGGCCGCGACGCTGTCGGCCCGGCGTTGCCGGGCCAGCGTGTCAGCGCGTGCGCGGCCCGCCGCCGTCGTGTCCTGCGGCGTCTTGGCGGCAATGGAGTCTGCCGCCCGCTTGCGCATCACCGAATCAAACGCCGCGCGCTCCGCCGTGGTTTGCACCAGGGCCACGCCAATCGCGGTGGAGTCCGCGCGCTTGAGAATGAACTGCGGTCGCGTCAGTTGTTGGTCCGGCGACATCGGCTTGTCAAACGACACCTTGATGACGCGCAGGCTGTCTTGCGGTGTGACCACGATATCGGCAATGCGCAGGCCCACGGTATCGTGCGGGAATGCGTACAGTTCCACGTCAACCCGCTGCGTAAGCGTCACGCGGACCGTGTCAAACGCTTCGGTGGGATCGAGCAGTCGATTGTTGTTGCGGTCCACCACGGCCCGCACGGCGTAGAACCCGGCCGGCACATGCTTCAGGTCGAACCGGCCCAGTGAATCCGAGAGCACCTGATAGGTGGTGCTGTCGGGCGCGATGGCCTCGATCAGCGCCTTGTTGGCGCCGCGGCCCGCCACCCAATCAAAGGCCAGACCGGTGATATTCGTGGCCGGTATGGGCCCGCCCGTGCTGAAGACCACGGTGAAGGCCGTGTCGATACTGTTGTTGCGCAGGTCGGAAATGCCCGAACTGATCTGTACCGAATACACCGTGTTGGGTTTCCACCCGCCTTTCGGATGCACGGTCAAGCGGTCACGGTGCCAATCCACACTGGCATCCTTGACGCGCGGACTGATGAACACCAGGCCGTCCAGCGACGTCGCGTTCTTGGGGGTTTCGCTGATGACTTCGTTGAATCGGATTTCCAGATCCTTGAGCTTGGCACCCACCGTCATGGTCTTGGGTGCAATGCCGAGAATGACCGGTGCCGTCACGTCAGGCGGGCCACCAGGCGGCTGACCGGCGTTGGCGCAGGCGGCGGCCATGCCGGCCGTACACGCGGCGACCACAACACTCAGTATGCGCAGCAGTCGCCCGTGCGTCGGGGTCATGCGTCCAATTGGTCGAGCTTGCGGCGCAACAGCGCGAGCCGAGCCTGCCAGTCGGCGGCCTTGGCGCGCTCGGCGTCCACAATGGCCGGTGGCGCCTTGGCCATGAACTTTTCGTTGGACAAGCGACCCAGCAGGGCATCGAGCGCCTGTTGCAACTGCGCAATTTCCGCCGACAGCCGCAGCCGTTCCTTCTCCAGATCGATCATGCCGGCCAGCGGCACGTGGATTGTGACCCGCTGACCGACAATGCTGGCGGCCGCCTCGCGCGGTGTGTCCCCGCTCACCGTGATGGCGGCCCGCGTGAACGATCCAATCACGGCGGCTTGCGTAGCCACCACGTCAACCGATTCGCTGGTGGGATTGACGATCGCGGTGATCATCGCGCCCGGTGTGACGTTGTATTCGGCACGCACCTGCCGAATGCCTTGCACGGCCTCACGCGCCGACTCGAACAGCGCCACGAGTGCGCGCTCGCGGTCGGATACCGCACCGGCCACGCGCGCCGTTGGCCAGGCGGCCTGCGCCAGGAACTCCCCATCCGGCGTTTGCGGAAGATGTTGCCAGAGTGCTTCGGTGATGAACGGGATCATCGGCTGCAACAGTCGCAACGCACCATCGAACGCGTGCGCGAGCACGGCGCGCGCGACTTCGCGATCGGCACCACCCTCGGCGAACAGTCGTGGCTTGATGGACTCCAGATACCAGTCTGCCAACTCGTTCCAGACGAACCGCCGCGCCGCTTCGGCATACTCCGACAGTCGCAGTCCACGACCACGCTCGGCGTCAGTCCATGTCAAGCCGTTGGCGGGACGTGCTGGTCCCAGCGCGGCGTTGCACTCGTCGATGGCGGTGTCGAGACGCTCGAGAATCCACGCGTCGGCGGCCGTCAGTGATCCGTCGGCCAGCGCCGCCAGCGATTGCACCGGCTCGGTGCCCACGCGCGACAGCAGGAACCGACCGATGTTCCAGAGCTTGGTGCAGAAGTTGCGGCCAGGCGCGAACGACTTGTCCAGGTCGTTGGGGTCGAGCATGACATCGACACCAAGACCCAACCCGGCAACCATCGTCCAGCGCAACGCGTCGGCTCCATAAAGGCGCACCACGTCCAGCGGATCGATGCCGTTGCCCAGTGACTTGGACATCTTGCGATGAACCATGTCGCGCACCGTTCCGTGCAGGTACACCGTGTGAAACGGCGACTGGCCCATGAACCAGCAGCCCGACATCACCATGCGCGAGACCCAGAAGAACAGGATCTCCGGTGCGGTGACGAGTACGTCGCCGGGATAGAACGCCTTGAGGTCCGCGCTGTCCGCGTTGGGCCAGCCAAGCGTCGAGATGGGCCACAGCCACGACGAGAACCATGTGTCGAGCACATCTTCATCCTGACGCACCGTGCCGCCGCACGTGGGGCAGTTCGAGACATCGTGACGGGAAACAATCGGCGCCTGATCACAGGCGTCGCAGTACCAGACGGGGACGCGATGGCCCCACCAGATCTGGCGCGAGATGTTCCAGTCGCGAATCCCTTCCAGCCAGTTCACGTACACCGCTTCCCAGCGGTCGGGCAGAATGCGCAGTTCGCCACTGCGCAGCACGCCGAGCGCCTTTTCCGCCAGCGGCTGCATCCGCACAAACCACTGGTCCGACAGACGCGGCTCCACCACCGTGTCGCAGCGATAGCAGTGCCGAACACTGTGCTGATGCGGTTCGACCTTCACCAACGCGCCCGCTGCCTCCAGCATCGCGACAATCTTCGTGCGTGCCTCGAATCGATCGAGACCCGCCAACGCGGACGGCACGCGACCGGCAGCCGATTCGACTTCGCGCACCACGCCTGCCGCATCGATGATCACCGGCATGGCGAGCGCATGCCGCTTGCCGACTTCGAAATCGTTGGGGTCGTGGGCGGGCGTGATCTTCACCGCCCCCGAGCCGAACGCGGGATCGGTGTAAGTGTCGGCCACCACCGGTATGCGCACACCGTTGAGCGGCAGCACCACGTCCCGACCCACAAACGCGAGATAGCGCTCGTCGTCCGGGTGCACCGCCACGGCGACGTCGCCCAACATCGTCTCCGGTCGCGTGGTTGCTACGATCACGCTGTGTGAAGGATCGTCCGCCAGCACGTAGCGCAGGTGATACAGCTTGCCCGCCGTGTCCGTGAACTCCGCCTCCTCATCGGACAGCGAGGTGCCACAACGCGGGCACCAATGGATGACCCGGTGGCCCTTGTACACCAGGCCGTCCTCGTGCAGGCGGACAAACGCCTCGCGCACCGCCACCGAAAGCTCGGGCGAGAACGTGTAGGCCGTGCGCGACCAGTCGGCACTCGATCCGATGGCCTTCAACTGCGTGAGGATTTCGCCGCCCGTTTGTTCGACGAATTCCGCCACGCGCGATACAAAGGCCGACCGCCCGACATCGAATCGCGTCTGGCCTTCCGCCGCCAACTGCTTTTCAACGACGTTCTGCGTGGCGATGCCGGCGTGATCCGTACCCGGCAGCCACAGCGCCTCGTCGCCGGCCATGCGTCGCCAGCGGATCAGCACGTCCTGCACGGTGTTGTTGAGACCGTGACCCACGTGCAGCACCGCCGTCACATTGGGCGGCGGCATCACAATCACATAGGGCTCACGCGTGGTGGCCCGCGCCGCATCGGCGACAAAGACGCCATGTTCGGTCCAGCGCGGATACCACTCGGCTTCAGTTGTCGCAGCGTCGTACTGCGGGGGCAGCGGATTCAGGTCGGGCAAAGTCATCCGGGGAAGCTAGCGATCCGTCGCAGACTGACCAGCGCGCGAACGGTCAGTATCCCGGACCGTGAGGCTGTCCATCACGTCCTGCACATCCGGCACCCCCCGCGCCAGCGTCAGCGCATGCGCCAACTCCCTTTCACTGTGCACCCAGCCGGTGAGCTCAATGGTGCCATCGCCGATCGCCCCGATATCGATCGCCCGGCCGCGCAGCGTCGGATCGTTCCGGAACACCTCCAAAACGCGCGCCTCCAACTCGGCTTCGTCCGGATGTGACCACGCGCTGTCGTACTCTTCCGGGAGATAGGCCCCGTCAGTGTCCCCACCCTCGTCGTCATCAGCCAACATCTCCGATGCGTCCGGTGGCGTGTCGGCCGCTCCCGACTCGTCCTGCTCATCGGGCTGTCTCCGTTTCCGGGCGCCGCGAACACGAGATGTCAGGCCATCCAGCCCACCACTTCGTTCGGCCAGGACAACCCCCAGAGCCAGCCCGGTGACGGCGCCGAGTGCAACGAGCAGGAGCATACGACTGCGCTGCTGTCTGCGAGGGCGGAAACGTAGTCTGGACATGCACTTCCCTCCGGTGGAACAGGGGTCAGCTGGTGGCGCCTCACTACATACAACGATAACTTCTCCCGTTACGCGCGTGCACCTGCCCACTCTGGAAATCGCAACACATGATCGACGCTCCGCTTGCCGCCTCGCCTGCCGACCAGATGATTGTCCTGACGCTGCCCGATGGTTCCACCCGCGAGGTCCCGGCGGGAACCTTGGGGCGGGATGTCGTGGCAACCATTGGTGCCCGGCTGCTGCAGGCGTCCATCGCGGTGGCGGTGAACGGCGAGGTGCAGGATCTCATGACGCCGCTGCGGACGTCGGGGGCCTTTGTCGTCATCACCGAAAAGGACCCGCGCGCGCTGGCGGTGCTGCGTCATTCGGGCGCGCACATTCTGGCGACCGCAGTGCGTCGTCTGCGGCCGGATGCCAAAATCGGATTCGGCCCGGCCATCGACGACGGCTTCTACTACGATTTCGAGGTCGACAAGCCGTTCACCCCCGAGGATCTCACGGCGTTCGAAGCCGAGATGAAGAAGGTGGTAAGCGAGAAGCTCCCCTTCGTGCGCGAGGAAGTGACGCTGGCCCTCGCGCGACAGCGCTTCGTGGACGATCCGCTGAAACTCGAGCGCCTTGATGATTTCGAGGGCTCCGATGAAGTGATCTCCACCTACACCGACGGTCCGTTCGTCGATCTGTGCCGGGGGCCCCACGTCGCCGACACGTCGTACCTGAAGCACTTCAAGCTCCTCACCATTGCCGGCGCCTATTGGCGCGGTGACGTGAAGCGGCAGATGCTGCAGCGCATCTACGCCACGGCCTTCTTCAAGAAGGACGAGCTGGACGCGCACCTGCACCAGATCGAGGAGGCGAAGAAGCGCGATCATCGCGTGCTGGGTCGCGCGCTCGACCTGTTCCAACTGTTCCCGGTGGCGCCCGGTGCGGTGTTCTGGACACCCAAGGGCACGATGCTGTACAACACGCTGGAGGCGTTCGTGCGCGAGCGTCAGCAGGAGGCGTTCAAGGAAATCAAGACGCCGTTGTTGTACAACAAGGCCCTCTGGGAGCAATCGGGGCATTGGGGCAAGTATCGCGAGAACATGTTCCTCGTGCTGGACAGCGAATCGGGTGAGCATGACATGTCGCTCAAGCCCATGAACTGCCAATCGCATCATCTGTACTTTGCCTCCCACAAGCATTCCTATCGTGAACTGCCCATGCGGTACGTCACGTTCGACGTGCTGCACCGGAACGAACTGTCCGGCGCCCTGTCGGGGCTCACGCGGGTTCGGCAGTTTGCGCAGGACGATTGTCACGTCTATCTGCGCGAGGATCAGATTGCGGACGAGGTGCAGTTCCTGATGGACTTCATTCTTGGCTACTACGAGACGTTCGGGCTCACGGCCAGGCTCAAGTTCGCCACACGTCCCGAGCAACGCATTGGCAGTGATGACCTGTGGGACCGGGCCGAGGCCGCGCTGCGCGCCGCGCTCGAGTCGACCGGGCGTGAATACGAAATGAAAGAGGGCGACGGCGCGTTCTACGGTCCCAAGATCGACTTCGACGTCACGGACAGCATCGGTCGCGCCTGGCAACTGGGCACCATTCAGCTGGACTACAACGCGCCGGAGCGATTCGACCTGTCGTACACGGGCGAAGACAACACGGCGCATCGTCCGGTGGTCATTCATCGCGCGGTCTCCGGATCGTTCGAGCGATTCATTGCCATTCTCATCGAACACTTCGCGGGCGCGTTCCCGGTATGGCTGGCGCCGGAACAGGTGCGGGTGATCCCTATTGCCATCGATTTCAACGCGCACGCGGAAGCGCTTGTGGCGCAACTCAAGGCGCTGGGGGTACGGGCCACACTGGATGCGCGCAACGAGACGCTCAACTACCGCATTCGCGAAGGCGAAATGCAGAAAGTCCCGTACATGTGCGTCATTGGTCGACGCGAAGCCGACGAGAATACGGTCGCGCTCCGCACGCGCGGAGCGGGCAAGAAGCAGGATATCCTCGCGTTCGACGCCTTCGTGGCACGTCTGACCGAGGAGATCCGGACGCGCGCGCTGGTTCCGGCGCCGCCATCCGCCACCGCGTCGACGGAAACGGAGGCGGCGTCGTGACCCCGGAAGCCCTGCTGGACCTGTTCGTGTTGTCGCCCGTCGGACTGGTCGAGGTCGATGAAGAAGGGAAGGTGGAAGTCGCCAATCTTGCGGCCCGCAACCTGTTGACGCCGTTCACCCGCGACGGCACGCTCGACGACCTGTTCTCGGCGCTGGGATCCGTCGCACCCGACCTTGCGGCGCGGGTGCGCGGATATGCGGCGCCGCGCGGGGTGATTGTGGAGTCGATCGAGCTGATCGCTCCGGGTGTCGGCCGTGGTGTCCAGTTGTCGCTGGTCAAAGTCTCGCCAACCCGCATCGTGGCGGTGGCGACCGATGCCAGCGGCCTCGCGCACGCCCGCGGTCTGGTCGCGCAGCTTGAGCAGCGACTGCAGGCGGTTGAAGGGTCGGTTCGCGACTACGCGATCTATACGATCACCGGCGAGGGCATCGTCGCATCGTGGAGTGCGGCGGCCGAACGGGTGCATCAATGGTCGGCGGCCGATATGGTGGGACGATCGGCGGCGATGCTGCTGGCGGGAGACGCCGGAGGCGATGCGCATGTGCAGGAGGCGCTGTCACTGGCGGCGCGAAACGGCTGGTCGGAGGAAGAGGGCTATCGACTGCGCTCTGATGGCTCGTCGTTCTGGGCCACCACCATCGTGACGGCGCTGCGGGGGGCCGATGGCGAAGCGGTGGGGTTTACGGTCGTCACCCGCGACCTGTCCGAGCGCCGCAAGTTCGAGGAGGCCGTGCGCGATGATGCGACCAGCAACACGGACTACCTGACCGGTGCCTCCACGCGTCGCGCGTTCTTCGATGTGGCATCGTCGGAGGTGGCGCGGGCACGGCGCTACGGCCAGCCCCTGTCGTTGCTCCTGGTCGCGCCGGACAATTTTCGCGACATCGTCGATTCGCATGGCGAGGAGTTCGCCAGCGAGTGGCTGCGCTCCATCGCCAATATCTGTCGACAGGAGTCGCGCACCACCGATGTACTCGGACGCGTGGGCGGTGAGGAGTTTGCCGTGCTGCTGCCCAGCACCGAATTGTCGGGCGGACTGGTGTTGGCGGAACGCATTCGCGAGCGCATGCAACGCAATGTCTTTCCCGGTGAGCTGAAGGGATTGCGGTGCACGCTCTCGGTCGGTGTAGCCGAAGTGCTCGATGAAATCACCACGGTGGAGGGACTGCTCGCCGCGTCCGCCACGGCGGTCGAACGGGCGAAGCTCGCGGGCATGAACCTCGTGGTTGGCTACGACGTCTGATGACCGATCCGGTCCTTGCCGCCGATCCGAGCCTCGCGGCCATTTACCGCGCGGTGGCCGTCGTCAAGGGCATCATCGCCTTCGGATTCGTGTGCGTGCTGGTGTGGCGCGTGCGTTCGGCCCCCATCTCGAAAGGGCGCGTGTGCGTGTATTGCCTGTGCGTCGGGTCCATGATCGGTGCGGTCGCGCTGCTGGTGTCGCAGCGGACGTTTGGGATAGTGCCGTTCATGTTCGAGGGGGCGCTATTGAGCGCGCCGCTATTGGCGTTGAGCGACAAGCAGGCATGGATGTCGGGCGGAACGGGCGAGGATCAGGGCTGAGGGAGGACCGCCCCCGCCAATCCCGCAATCGATTATTTTCCCGTATTCCCCCCGGGGAACCGCCCGAGCCTCCGCCCGAGTGAACCGGCGCCTGTATGCGCCCCAATCCAGCACCATGACCGAACTTTCCCGCCAGCCTGTCATCGTCGGTGCGGCCCGCACCCCGATCGGGCGGTATCTCGGGGGCTTGAGCCCTCTTTCGGCGCCTGAGCTTGGCGCCATTGCGATTCGTGCCGCTCTGCAACGCAGCGGCGTGGCTGCCGACCAGGTCCAGGAAGTCATCATGGGCCATGTGCTGCAGGGCGGGACAGGGCAGGCACCGGGGCGCCAGGCCATGCTGAAGGCGGGGATCCCGTCCTCGGTATCGGCGGTGACCATCAATAAGGTGTGCGGATCTGGCCTCAAGGCCGTCATGCTGGCGGCGCAGGCCATCAAGGCGGGCGATGCGCAGGTCATCATCGCCGGCGGCCAGGAATCGATGTCCAACGCGCCTCACTACGTGTATGGCATGCGCGGCGGGGTGAAGATCGGCGATCAGACCATGGTGGACGGCATGATCAAGGACGGGCTGTGGTGCGGCACGTGCGACGTCCATATGGGCGTACACGCCGGCTACACGGCCACTAAGGCCGGCATCACGCGCGAGCAGCAGGATGCGTTCTCGGCGGCCTCGCATCGCAAGGCGGTCGCTGCACAGCAGGCGGGGAAATTCACGGCCGAGATCGTGCCGGTGGAAATCGCTGGTCGCAAGGGCCCGACGGTCATCAGCACCGATGAAGGCCCGCGCGCCGATACCACCGAAGAGTCGCTGGCCAAGTTGCGCCCGGCGTTTCCCGCGGCGGGTGTGGACAGCAGCACGCTCAGTGTCACGGCGGGCAACGCTTCAACGCTCAACGACGGTGCGGCGGCGGTAGTGGTCACGTCCGAGGGGTATGCGCGTCAACACGGGCTGACGATTCTCGCCCGCATCACCGGGTACGCCACCGGTGCCGGCGATCCGCGTGATCTGTTCTTCGCGCCCATCACGGCCGTGAAAAACCTGATGCACAAAACCGGCACGTCCATCAACGACTTCGATCTGATCGAGGCGAATGAGGCGTTCGCGTCGCAGGCGTTGGCCGATGGCGCGGGTCTGGGATGGGACGCCGACCGCGTCAACGTGCACGGCGGCGCCATTGCGCTGGGCCATCCCATCGGCGCCAGCGGCACGCGCGTGTTGGTCACCCTGCTACATGCCTTGGCCGATCGCCACCTGCGCACCGGACTGGTGACGCTCTGCCTGGGCGGTGGCGACGCAGTGGCGCTGTATGTGGAACGCGTCGGCTGACGCCGACCTGACACTGACAGCGAGCCCGGTGACCGTGCCGCGACCAGTCCGTCCGTTCGCGATCGAGCCCGACAAATGGCGCGCCCCTGCCGACGGGCCACGGTGGCTGTATGCGCAACCGGGACGATTGCGGGCCATCTGGCGACTGACGGCGTTCGGGTTGGCCTTACTGGTCTTTCAGCCGGTAACGGAATCGATCCTTGCGCCGCTGTTCGGCGTGATGTCGCGCGCCGTCGGTGAGCCGGTGGCGGCCTATCCGTGGATCACGCTCACCAGCGTCGTTGCCGCCCTCGTGCTTGCCCTCCGCGTGATCGACGAGGTGCCGTGGCGGGCCGCGGCGCTTGGAGAGGGCACCTGGCGTCCGCGCGTCTTGTTGTTCGGACTGCTGCTGGGGGCGGCCGCGATCACGTTCACCGTGGTGGCGCTGTGGGCCACCGGTAGCGCGCACATCCAGGCAGTGTCTGATAGCCTGGGCGCCGTCGGCACCGAATCGAATACGTGGGCGCCCAGTGCGCTGCGCGTCGCGATGGTGCTGGCGCCGGCGGCGCTGTGGGAAGAACTGGTGTTTCGCGGCTATTTGTGGTCGGTGGCAGAAGATGCGGGTGGCGTCGCCCTTGCCCGCTGGGCGACCGCGGTCGCGTTTGGAGCGGTTCATGTGCTCAATCCAGGCGCCGGCCTGTGGTCGACAGCTGTAGTGACCCTGGCCGGTTTCTGTCTTGGCGCCGTGCGTGAGCGTACCGGGAGTCTGGGCGCCGCGTGGCTGGCGCATTTCGCCTGGAATTGGGTGATGGCGGCGGTATTGCACGTGCCGGTAAGTGGTATGTCCTTTGAGATGCCTGGATATCGCACGGTCGTGCGCGGCGCGACCTGGTGGACGGGAGGCGAATGGGGACCGGAAGGCGGCGGGGCCGCATTGCTCGTCATGAGCGGCGCCCTGCTACTCTCCATGCAACCCGCGGGACTGAGACTTTTCCGAACGAGGAGCAGCGTGTGATGAGCGAGACGGTGAAAGCGGTGGCAGTGGTCGGTGCCGGACAGATGGGAAACGGGATTGCCCATGTGGTGGCGGCCAACGGTTACGCCGTCACCATGATCGATGTCAGCGCGGACGCCCTGTCGCGCGGCAAGGACACGATTGCCAAGAACCTCGATCGACAGGTGAAGAAAGGCGCGGTCAGCGCTGAGGCGGCCAGTGCGGCCCTGGCACGCATTCTCACCTCGACGGCGATGGACGACGTGTCCACGGCCGACCTCGTCATCGAAGCCGCCACCGAACGTGCCGATCTCAAGTTCCGCATCTTCGAAGACCTCGACCGACTGGCGCCGGCGGGGGCCATTCTTGCCACCAATACCAGCTCGATTGCCATCACCGAAATTGCCGGACACACCAAGCGCCCGGAACTCGTGATTGGCATGCACTTCATGAATCCGGTGCCGGTCATGCAACTGGTGGAGGTCATTCGCGGTCTGGCCACCAGCGACGAGACGACGCAGCGCGTGATGACGCTGGCCAAGGCACTCGGCAAGACGCCGGTGGAGGTGAATGACTATCCGGGGTTCGTGGCCAACCGGATTCTCATGCCGATGATCAACGAAGCCATTTACTGTGTCATGGAAGGCGTTGGCACGCCTGAAGCAATCGATACCGTGATGAAGCTGGGCATGAATCATCCCATGGGTCCGCTGGCGTTGGCGGATTTCATCGGGCTCGACACCTGTCTCGCCATTCTGAATGTGCTGCACGACGGACTGGGCGATCCCAAGTACCGTCCGTGCCCGTTGTTGCGGAAATACGTGGCGGCCGGTTGGTACGGCAAGAAGTCCGGCCGCGGTTTCTACGCGTACTGAGCGCATCATGGGCCTTCTCGCGCTCAACGACACGCAGCAGGAAATCCGGCAGTTGGCGCGCGCGTATGCGCAGCGCGAACTCGCGCCATTGGCGGGTGAGCGGGATCGGGATGAGCGCTTCGATCGCACCATGGTATCGCAAATGGCGGCGCTGGGGTTCTTCGGCATGCTCACACCGGAGCGTTTCGACGGGCTCGCGCTGGATGCGCAGAGTTACCTGCTGGCTCTCGAGGAAATCGCCGTCGCCGATGCGTCCGCGGCGGTGCTGTTGAGCGTGCACAACTCGCTGCCGACGCAGATGATCCTCAACTTCGGCGACGCGGCGCAGCAGCAGCAGTTTCTGCCGCCGATGGCCCGCGGCGAATGGCTGGGCGCGTTTGCGTTGTCCGAACCGGAGGCCGGATCGGACGCGGCGTCGCTGCGTTGTCAGGCCGTGCGTGACGGGGACGAGTGGGTGCTCACCGGTACCAAGGCGTGGGTATCGCACGGCAACGAAGCGGGCGTGATCCTGTGCATGGCGCGCACGGATACGTCCGAGGCGCGCCGCGGTGCAAAGGGCATCTCCACGTTCATTCTCACGCCCGACCTGCCCGGATTTCACGTGGGCAAGAAGGAGTCCAAGATGGGACTCCGCGCATCGCCCACCGTGCAGATCAATCTCGACGGGTGCCGTGTACCGGCCAGTCGACTGCTTGGGGTCGCCGGCCAGGGATTCATCTATGCGCTGGGCTCACTCGATCACGGTCGTCTGGGAATCGCGGCGCAAGCCATCGGCATTGCGCGCGCCGCGCTGGAAGCCAGCGTCCGGTATGCCGCTGAGCGCAAGCAGTTCGGCAAGGCGATCGCCGAGTTCCAGGCCATTCAGTTCAAGATCGCCGATATGGCGACCCGCATTACCGCCGCGCGCACGTTGTTGCACGCCGCCGCCGCGGCCAAGGAGCGTGGTGAGAGCATCACCCGCTTCAGTTCCATGGCGAAGTTGTTCGCCACCGAAACCGCCATGTGGGTTACGACGCAAGCCATCCAGATCTTCGGCGGCTACGGCTACGTGACCGACTATCCCGTTGAACGCTTCTTCCGCGACGCCAAGGTGACGGAAATCTACGAGGGCACCTCGGAGATTCAGCGCATCGTGATTTCGCGGGAATCGTTGGCCGCTGCGGCGGCCGCCGACGGATCTCTCTCAGACTGAGCCACGACTCCATGCGCTACTTTGATACGATCGCCGAGATGGGTCACGAGCAGGTGGTCTTCTGCCACGACAAGGCGTCGGGTTATCGCGGCATCATCGCGATTCACGACACCACGTTGGGTCCCGCGTTGGGCGGATGCCGATTCTGGAACTACGCGACCGACGAGGACGCGGCCATCGATGCGCTGCGCCTCTCGCGTGGCATGACCTACAAGAACGCGGTGGCCGGCCTGAATCTGGGCGGCGGCAAGTCCGTGATCATCGGCGACAACACCACCACCAATCGCGAGATGATTTTCCGGGCCCACGGGCGCTTTGTCGATTCGCTGGGCGGGCGGTACGTCACGGCGGAGGATGTCGGCACGCATGTCGAGGACATGGACTTCGTGCACATGGAGACCAAGTTCGTCACGGGCATTGGCTCCAAGTCTGGCGATCCCTCGTCGGTGACGGCGCACGGCGTGTTCCGCGCCATTCAGGCGTCGGCGTTCGAGCGCTGGGGCGGCGATTCGCTGGAGGGGCGCACGGTGGCCATTCAGGGGCTGGGACATGTCGGCCATCACCTCGCCAACGAACTGCACACGGCCGGCGCGAAACTCATCGTCACCGACATTGATGCCGGTCGCATTCAACGCGTCGTCGAGTCGACCGGGGCCACGGTGGTGCCCTTGAAGGACATCTACAGCGTTTCGGCGGATATCTTCACGCCCTGCGCGCTGGGCGGCATTCTCAACGACGACACGATTCCGCAACTCAAGGTCGAGATCGTCGCCGGTGCCGCGAACAATCAACTGCTGGAAGACCGTCACGGAGACGCGTTGCAGGCGCGCGGCATTCTCTATGCGCCCGATTATGTGGCCAATGCCGGCGGGGTCATCAACGTGTACAGCGAACTGACCGGCTGGAGCCGTGAACGCTCACTGCGCAAGGCGGACGAGATCTATACCACCGTGCTCAGCGTCTTCCGACTGGCCAAGGACACGGGCATTCCAACGTACAAGGCGGCGGACCGCGTCGCCGAGCAGCGCATCCACGCGGTGCGCGGTATGATCAGGACGTGGCCGCAGTATCCCAACCGCGAGGGGTGATCATGGTGGAAGTCGCACGTCCCGGGGAGCGCATTCCCATTGCGTCCGATCATGCGGGATTCGAACTCAAGGAGCGCCTGCGTGTCACGCTGGCGGAAATGGGTTTCGACGTCCAGGACATCGGAACGCACAGCACCGCCAGTACGGACTACCCGGACTACGCGCATCCGCTGGCCGAGGAAGTGTCGTCGGGTGAAGTCTCGCGCGGCGTACTGCTGTGCGGGACGGGGCTTGGCATGTCGTATGTGGCCAATCGGTATCCCGGGGTGCGCGCCGCCGTGGCGTGGACTCCGGAAATCGCCTCGCTGGCGCGCAAGCACAACGACGCCAACGTGCTGGTGCTGCCCGCACGATTCGTTTCCGACGAAGATGCCATCGCCATTCTTCGCACCTGGCTGTCCACCGCGTTTGAAGGCGGTCGGCACGGCACGCGCGTCGACAAAATCGAACGAGACCCCGAAATGATGGAGCACGACGCATGACCGCGAACGCCACGTTCTCCGCAGGGGCCAGTGCCGCGTGGCATCACTGGGATCGCCTGCCGCCGGGCGAGGCGCTCGCGGCGGCCGACCCGGTCGTTGCGCACCTCATCGAAGAAGAGATCCAGCGTCAGAGTGACGGCATTGAACTCATCGCCAGCGAAAATTTCGTGTCGCCGGCCGTCATGGAGGCGATGGGCTCGCCACTCACCAACAAGTACGCCGAAGGACTGCCCGGCAAGCGCTACTATGGCGGCTGCGAGGTGGTCGACAAGGTCGAGCAGTTGGCCATCGATCGCGTCAAGCAGCTCTTTGGCGCGGAGCATGCCAACGTGCAGGCGCACAGCGGGGCGTCGGCCAACGCTGCCGTGTTTCTGGCGTTTCTCAAACCCGGGGACACGTTCCTGGGCATGGGCCTGTCGCAGGGCGGGCATTTGACGCACGGATCGCCGGTGAACTTCTCCGGACTGCTGTACAAAGCAGTGTCGTACGGTGTCACCGACGACGGCATCATCGACTACGATGCCATGCGTGCCGCCGCGCGCACCCACCGGCCGAAGATGATCATCGCCGGATATAGCGCGTATTCACGCACCATCGATTGGCAGGCGTTTGCCGATGTGGCGAAGGAAGTCGGCGCGCTCTTCATGGTGGATATGGCGCATTTCGCGGGGCTGGCCGCCACCGGCGTGTATCCGTCGCCCGTGCCCTATGCCGATGTCGTGACCAGCACCACGCACAAGACGCTGCGGGGGCCGCGTGGCGGCATCATCCTGTGCAAGGCCGAGCACGCCAAGGCGGTCGACAAGGCCACGTTCCCCGGCATGCAGGGCGGGCCGCTCGAACATGTCATCGCGGCCAAGGCGGTCGCGTTTCATGAGGCGCTGCAACCGTCGTTTTCCGTGTACTGCCGACAGGTGGTGGACAACGCGCGGACGTTGTCGGCGGCGCTGACGACACGCGGGTATCACATTGTGTCCGGTGGCACGGACAATCACTTGATGCTCGTGGATTTGCGCAACAAGGGACTGACGGGCAAGGTGGCGGAGAAGCTGTTGGATCTCGCCGGTATCACCGTGAACAAGAATACGGTGCCGAAGGAGACGCAATCACCGTTTGTGACCAGCGGCATTCGTATCGGCACACCCGCGGTCACGACACGCGGCATGGGTGCGGAAGCGATGGAACGTATCGCGATCCTCATCGATCGCGTGCTGTCGGCACCGGATGACACTGCGGTGCCGACGGCGGCCAAGGCCGATGTCAAGGCGCTGGCCGACGAGTATCCGCTGTATCGGGCAGTCTGATCGTCAACGCGGGCTATTGTGTCGGGCCGCCGGCGCCTGCATCATTTAATCTTCCGAGGGCGTTGCAGACGCGAACGATCGCGCGTCCTTGGGTGATGCATCGTATTCCAATTCCGGGTATCGAGGATCGACGTAGTGGCTGAGCTGGCGTTCCGAGATGGCATCATGGATCAGATTCGTCTGCGCGAGCAGCCGTTTTGACGAGCGCGCCTATCTGTTCCTGCTGGCAGCGCTGGAACACTGTCAGGCGGAACTGACGGAGCGGCGGCATATCACCGGCCCGGAGCTCGCCCATGCCTGTCGCGAGCTGGCGCTGCAACGCTTTGGCGTCACCGCGCGAATCGTGCTCGAGCACTGGGGCGTGTGCAGTACCAGCGATATCGGCGACATCGTGTTCACGCTGGTCGATACCGGGCTGCTGGTCAGTCAGCCTCAGGATTCGCGCGACGATTTCTACGGCGTGTTCGATTTCGCCGATGCGTTCGAGCGTGAATATCCCTGGAGTACCGCGCACGTCTGATCGCGGGCATCCGCTGCGCGTCACCACGGCGCAGCAGGCCGCCGCGCGCGACCGCGCGGCCATCGCCGCGGGAGTCCCCGCGTTCACGCTCATGCTGCAGGCCGGCACGCAGTCGGCGGCGGTCATCCTGCGTGACTTCGCCGATCGTCTGGCGGATGGCGTCGTGGTGTTTGCCGGTCCCGGCAACAATGGTGGTGATGCCTACATCGTCGCGGCGCAGCTGACGCGGGCCGGTGTGCCCGTGCGCCTGGTGGTCGCGGCACCGCCGCGCACTGACGATGCCCGTCGTGCGGCCGACATCGCGGCGCGCGCGCTTGGCACACAGCGGGCCGAGCATCGCACCGGCCGGAACGAACAGGTCGCGGTTGACGGTTTGCTGGGCACGGGGCATCGCGGCGCACTGCGCGACGTCATCGCAACGGTGGCGGAGGCGCTGGCCGAATGTCATGCGCGAGGCGCGATGGTGGTGGCGCTGGATGTGCCATCGGGGATGGACGCCACGACCGGCGAGTGCGCGCGCGGGTCGGTCGCGGCACAGATCACGGTGACGTATGGCACCGTCAAGCGCGGCCTGCTTCGCTCGCGCGCGCACGCGGGTCGCGTCGTGCTGCTGGATATCGGGCTGGGCGCGCAGGTCGCGCTGGACGACTCGGCGTGGTGCCTCGCCAGCGCGTCGTCGTTGGCCGACACACTCCCGACCATTGCCTGGGATGCGCACAAGCGCACGCGAGGCCATCTCGCGCTGATTGGCGGGAGCGTTGGTATGGCGGGCGCTATCGTGCTGGCCACTCGCGCCGCACTGGCCTCGGGCATTGGTCTCGCGCGGGCCTGGGTGGAAGCGCCCGGCGTGCCCGCGTTGCAGCAAGGCGTTCCCCAGGCGATCGCGAACGCATGGGGTGATTCGACGACGTCACCCGGGCCGTGGGGCGACGCACTGGCCATCGGTCCGGGCCTTGGTCGGACCGACACGTCACGGTCCGTCATGCGTGAGGCGCTCCATCGGCATCCCGGCGCACCCGTCGTACTCGATGCGGACGCCCTGACACTGGTCGCGGGCGATGGCGATGAAGACGCGGCACAGCGACTGAGGCACTGGTGCGGCGACACGCGCGACGTGGTGTGCACGCCGCACCCCGGCGAGTTCGCCAGATTGCTGGGCAAGCCGGTGGCGGATGATTGGGAGCAGCGCGCCGAAGACGTGCGGGACTTCGCGGTGCGGTCGGGCGCAACGGTGCTGCTCAAGGGAACCCCCACCCTCATTGCGACGCCGGACGGCGCGCCGATAGTCGTCATGCCACGCGGATCGGCCGTGCTGGCCACCGGTGGCAGTGGCGATGTGCTCACCGGTATCATCGGCACGCTGCTGGCGCAGGGCGCTGGCACGGCGAGCGCGGCACTGCTCGGTGCCACGGCACATGCGTGGGCCGCAGAACGGACGGGCCAGCGCGGGATACGGGGGTGCACATTGGACGATGTGCTGCGGGAGCTGCCTGCTGCGTGGCGCGAGATCTCACATCCGGCCACCTTTCCTCCAGGAGTGCTGGCTGAGCTTCCCGCGCCTGAGTAACCGAGTGGCTGTCCATCATCTGTTTCGTGGTGTCATCCTGCTGGTGGTCGGCGCGACGTCGAGCCTGCTCAGCACGTCGTGCGCGTCTGTGGGCACCGGTGGCAGCGCGAGCGGGAGCGACACCTTTGGACGTCGCGATGAACGCCGGCTCATTGGCAGCTATGCCGACGTGCGAGCAGTGGGCGTGTCGCGCCGCTATGTGTTCACCGCGACGGCCAGCGGGATCGGCGTATACGATCGACTGTTCAACACCTGGCTGCCGCCCGTGTCACGCGAAACGGGACTCATCGAAGCGCTGATCACCTTCATGGCCGGCGATCCGGTGGAAGACGCGGTGTGGCTTGGCGTGCCCGGCGCGGTGCTGATGTATCGACCGCAAAGCGAACAGTTGCAGCGGACCATGATCACCGGCGTGCCGGACTACCTCCTGTTTGATCGCGGCATCAACGGCGACGTCTTCGTGCGCGCGGGCGGCCAGTGGACGCGCGTCTCGCGCATCGGCCTTGCAACGCCGGTGGCTGGCCCGCCGGAGGTTAACCAGCGCGCTGCGCCGCGCACGCTCAGCGATGTCTATACCCTGTATCCGGGACTGCGCAGCGCATCACCGTTGCTGTTTCGCAGTCAGACCAGCGACCGGCCGCTGCGAACCTACCCGGTGACCAGCGGCACCATGTCCGCCGACCAACCCAACGACGTGTGGCTCGGCACCAACGGCGACGGACTGTATCGGGTTGACGCGACGTTGCAACAGGCCACGCCCGTGCGCTTTGGACTGTTGGAAAGCGGTATCGGCGCGCTGGCGCTCGCAGCAGACGGCGTCTGGGCGGCCAGGTTGGGTACCTCGGTTGTCCGCAGCGGGCTCACCTTTGCCAGCAATGACCTGCAACGATGGCGCTGGATTGACGGCACCATCGCGGTGCCGATGATCGGCATGCGCGCTACCGCGATGTCGGTGCGCGCGCAGCGGGCGTGGATTGGCACCGACCGTGGCCTTGTCCGCGCACGAATCGATGGTGCGGAAGCGATGCAAGTGTGGACGTCGTTGGACGGACTGCCGGATGATCGCGTGTTTGCCGTGTCGGCCCGCAGCGATGGCGCGTGGGTGGGGACCGCACGCGGACTGGCGTTCGTCAGCGATACCAGCGATATGCGGAGTCCGCGCACACGCGGCATCGGCACGCGCCTGCTGGAGAACACGCCGGTGTACGCCCTGGTGAACATCGGCGACACGCTGTGGATTGGCACGGCCGCCGGGCTCGTGGCCTTGCCACCATCCGGCACGTTGTCGCGACCGCTGGGTGCCGATCCGGCGTTGCGTCGCCGCATTCTTGCCCTCGCGTGGAGTGATTCCGTGTTGTTGGCGGCCACCGACGATGCGGTGTTGCGTCTGGCACCCAAGGGTGGCGTCGAGCCCGCGCGCGTGCTGGCGCTGGACGTGGCGCAGGTGGGGCAGGTGACCCGACTGGCGATGGACGATCGCACCATCGTGATGGCCGGCACCGACGGGGTGGTGGTGTTGCAGCGCACGGGCGGGGTGCGCGTGCTGCGCGTGCCCAACGACGTGCCCGGACCAGCGCTCGACATCGCGATGAGTCACGATTGGTTGTGGATTGCCACGCCCGATGGGTTGGTGCGATTGCGCCGCAGCAGCGACGGCGGATTGCCGTGACCGCGCGCGATATGACAGTGCATCGCGCCCATCAGGCCATGGGTCCCGGACACGAGTTCGACACCATTCGCATGCTCATGGACCGGTGGGGCGATCTCGCGGTGGATATCGGCGACGACGCAGCCGTGCTGCCCGTGCGCGGTGATGCACTGCGTGTGGTGAGCACCGATGCGTGCGTGGAAGGCGCGCACTTCCGTCGTGAGTGGATCACGCCGTTTGACGTGGGCGTGCGCGCGACGGCTGCGGCGATCAGTGATATTGCCGCCATGGGGGCGCGCGTCGACGCCATTCTCGTGGCGCTCATTGTGCCCGAGGCGTGGCGTCCGCTGTTGGGTGATGTCGCCGACGGCATCGCGCAGGTGGTACGCGCCAGTGGAGCGCGTATTGTCGGCGGCAACCTCAGTCGCGGCGATGTGTTTGCCATCACCACGACGGCGATCGGCTCCGCCACACGCGTCGTGTCGCGTCATGGCGCCAAGCCGGGTGACGTGATGGTGGTCACCGGCGTATTGGGCGGGCCCGGCAACGCCACGCGCGCGCTGTATGCCGGCCAGACGCCGTCGCCGTGGGCGCGGTCGCGCTTCGTGGCCCCAGCGCCGCGACTGGCCGAGGGAGCCGCACTGGCGGCGGCCGGCGCGCATGCCATGCTGGACATTTCGGATGGACTGGTGGCCGACGCTCGGCACCTCGCCGCGGCCAGTGGCGTCCGAGTGCGAATCGATGCATCACAGGTCCCGACGGGCGAGGGAATCGACCCGTCGGCCGCACTCTCAAGCGGTGAAGAATACGAGCTGTTGGCGGCGCTGCCGCCGGAAGCGGCCAAACGGCTGCTGGCCGAGTGGCCGGGCCGCTTCTCGGTCCCCCTCACGGTCATTGGCGCAGTGACGTCGACGGAGGCGGGCGGGTCCGTGGCTGTCGAAATCAGCGACGGCGTCACGGATTCGAGGCCCAATACCGATCCACGCGTTGAATTCGACTCCGGTCACGATCACTTTTCGCGGTAATGCTTCGCACCGCGTATACCACCCTCGTTCTGTTCGTCGGCACCCTTGTGTTCGGCAGCCTTGTGCTGCTGGCGCAGTTGGTAGGCCTGGCCCGTGGGCCTGGCAGCGTGTACGAACGCGCCCAGATCCAATGGGGTCGCTGGCTGCTCCGTGCCGCCGGGGTGAAGGTCGTGCGCCACGGTGGCGATGATCTGCCGGTTGGTGCGCCGCACGTGTTCGTGGCCAATCACATCAGCTGGTTCGACATTCCCGTCACGCTCGACGCGCTGCCGCCGTACGGGTTCGTGGCCAAACGTGAACTGGAATCCGTGCCACTGTTCGGCGCCGCGGCGCGCGCGGCCGGTGTGATATACATCGATCGCGAGAATCTCAAGGCCGCCTTCACGGCCTACGAAGACGCCGCGTCGAAAATCCGCGCCGGACAGTCCGTGCTGGTATATCCCGAAGGCACGCGCGGCGAACGTTACGCCTTGCGCCCGTTCAAGAAGGGACCGTTTGTCCTCGCCATCGGTGCCGGCGTGCCCGTTGTTCCGGTGGTCATTCACGGCACCATCGCGGTCAATCCACGCGGCGAATATCGCGCGTCGCCTGGTGTCGTGCATGTGCATCTGCTCGATCCGATTCCCACGGAAGGTCTCACCTACGACGACCGGCAGGCGCTCGCCGAAAAGGTTCGCTTTCGTATGGCGGACGTGCTGCGTACTGTCTACGGTGTGGAGCCGGCGCTGGAATCCCGCCTGACCGCCCGTGCGGTTATCCCGACGCCCGAGCTGACCACGTAGTTCCGTCGTTCTTCATCGTCCTACACTCCTCTTTGCCACGACCTCGCTCATGTCCACTATCGTTTCCGTTTCGGCGCGCGAAATTCTCGACTCCCGCGGCAATCCCACTGTCGAAGTGGACGTGATTCTCGAAACCGGCAGCGCGGGACGCGCGGCGGTGCCCAGTGGCGCCAGCACGGGCGAGCGCGAAGCCGTCGAGCTGCGTGATGGTGACGCCACGCGCTACGGTGGCAAGGGTGTGCTGGGTGCCGTGAACAACGTGAACGGGGAAATTGCCGAGGCCCTTGAGGGGATGGATGCGACCGATCAGATCGCCATCGATCGGGCCATGATCGATCTGGACGGCACCGAGAACAAGGGGCGTCTTGGCGCCAATGCGATACTCGGCGTGTCCATGGCCGTAGCCCGCGCCGGCGCGATGGAAGTCGGCCTGCCACTCTATCGCTATCTCGGCGGACCGATGGCGCGCACCATGCCCGTGCCCATGATGAACATCCTGAATGGCGGCGCGCACGCCACCAACACCGTCGACTTCCAGGAGTTCATGATTGTGCCCGTGGGCGCCGATTCATTCGCCGACGCGCTGCGCATGGGATCGGAAGTATTTCACGCGCTCAAGAAGGTGCTGGTGGCGCGCAAGCTCAGCACCGGTGTGGGCGACGAAGGCGGATTCGCGCCCAATCTGGCCAGCGACGAAGATGCGCTCAAGATCATCATCGAAGCCATCGAGTCGGCCGGCTTCCGCCCCGGCACCGACATCGCGTTGGCGTTGGATGTGGCCGCCAGTGAGCTGTACCGCAACGGCGAGTATCGCTTTCACAAGAGTGGCGGTGCCGCGCGCAGTCCGAAAGCGATGGTCGATCTCTACGAAGGGTGGCTGACCGAGTATCCCATCGTGTCCATCGAAGACGGCATGGCCGAGAACGATTGGGATGGCTGGAAGCAGCTCACGGAGCGCATCGGTGACCGGTGTCAGTTGGTGGGTGACGATCTGTTCTGCACCAACAGCGAAATCCTCGCCAAGGGCATCGAGAACCAGATTGCCAATGCCATTCTCATCAAGGTGAACCAGATCGGGACACTCACCGAAACGCTGGAAGCGATGGAGCTGGCCAAGGCCGCCGGTTACAACTCCATCATCTCGCATCGTTCGGGTGAAACGGAAGACACGTTCATTGCCGACTTGGCCGTGGCCACGCAGGCCGGACAAATCAAGACCGGTGCACCGTCGCGCAGCGATCGGGTGGCCAAGTACAACCAGCTGTTGCGCATCGAGGAGCAGCTCGAGGACTACTCCGAGTATCCCGGCGGCGCGCTGTTTGGGTTGTAACTCAGAACTCAGTACCTAGTACTCAGTACCTGGTACTAGGTACCAGGTACTTGGTTCTAGGTATTAGGTACTTGGTTCTACTTCCTTCCCCCTCTCATGGCTTCCAAACCCCGCCCCCTTCTCGTTCGTCGCCTCGCCTGGGGCGCCGGTATTGTCGCGGCGGTGTGGTTCACGCTGGGAGGCGGTGAATACGGGACGCTCGACCTGTGGCAACAGCGGGGGCGCCGTGCGGCGCTGGACGCCGAGGTCGCGCAGCTCAGACTGGACGTGGATTCGCTGCAGCGGGAGCTCAAGGCCTTCCGGACCGACGACGCCAAGCTGGAACGATTGGCGCGCGAGAAGTACGGGATGGTGAAGGGCGGGAAGGAGCTGCTGTACTGGGTGGGAAACGGAACCAAGCCAACCGGCGATTCGGCGGCTTTGGCGGCTGATTCTTCGGGGAAACGACCGCCCTGAGGGGTTGACCTATCGGCTCGCCCCACTAGGTTCCGCAGACTGACGCGGGGTGGAGCAGCCTGGTAGCTCGTCGGGCTCATAACCCGAAGGTCGCGGGTTCAAATCCCGCCCCCGCCATAGTGAAGTCTGAAGGAGTAATCGCAACGGCCGGTCCTACCAGGGCCGGCCGTTTGCGTCGGTGCCCGCCGGTGGGCACCGTGTGGGGCAGGGTAGCTCAGCTGGTCAGAGCGCACGACTCATAATCGTGAGGTCGGGGGTTCGAGCCCCCCCCCTGCTACTTAGCTAAAACATTGACAAGTAAGCATGCCACGAAGGCAAAGTTGGCGTCGCGGTGCACCGGACTTGGAACCCGTCGGACGCAAACGGCGGTCACCTTCTGGATCGATCGGGGCCATCGGCGCGCGACCTGTCAATCGCGTTGAACAGCAGGTCGGTTCGCACGCCAACGACCGTCCGCAGTGACTTACTGTGCTCAATGAATATCGCCACCAGTCGAGGCGGCGCCACGTTGCCGATGTCGACGATTCCGGGGAGTGAGAACATGCCGCCGCCACTCACACCATTGAGACTGCGCGGCGTCTTCACTCCGTCGCCGATCCACACATCGTCGTGAGGGAAGTCGACCACCAAATGCGTGCGCGGATCGACCTTGGCACGGGCATACGCGTCGTCCGCGCTGGACAGGCCGGTAAACGGCACCTTTTCTGGGTGCGTTCGACGCTCGGACGCGACGTAGTTCGTTCCATTGAGCGGATACCCGACGGTGACCACCGGCATTCCTCGTCCGTTCGTCCGGAGGAATGATCCGCCAACACTGGTCGCAGTGGCATCCAGAAACGTGCAGTTGTCGAGTGTTTCGGCCGTCTCAGCGTCGATTTCCGTGAATGCCAAATCGAAGGCGTCCGGGCGCAAGTTGGAGTCGGCCCCGACGAGACTGATCCATGGTGAACGAATCTCCTGCCACTTTGTGTCCGTGCCGATGTGCACAAAACGATCAGTGTGACTTGCCACGGCGTGATCCGCAGTCACCAGATAGCGGCGTCCGCGATGCCAGAGTAACACGCAGGATCCCGTTCCCTCCATCCCTCGGAGGCTCTCGGGGACAACCCCCAACGGCCTTACGCTCTGGATGAGCCGCGCTTCGTGCACCTTCCACCGCGCTTCGCAGTGGTCAAAGAATTCCTTCTCGTTCGAGAGGGGCCACATACGTTCGCGCCCTCAGAAGGTCCAGGCCCAGTGCACGAAGCGGACGAGTGCGAAGAGGGCGCCGAGAATCAGGACGAGACACGCGATGATGACGCCACCCAGCACCGTCTTGGTCTCTGCAGACTCATCGCTGCCACCACCGAAGTAGGCCACCACTCGGCCGATCACCCAGGCAGAAAAATAGAGTGCCATGCCGATGACGCAGACGACGATGAGCCATGGCTTCCACTCGTCGGGAATTCTCATTTCACCCTGCCAACGCTGAGGGAAGTCACGATTGTGCGAACCGCCATAACATGGCAGGAACCGACGCGTTCTGCAGGCGGCTGCGAGCGCGTTGCCACGATGACGGATGCCGTGCGCGGCGCCGACGGTGCTGGGGATGCGGTGCGGTGCCGTTGGCGAACTCCGGCACCGGGCGGCTTGGCTCCAAATCCAATTCGCAGGGCATCGGCGCGCGTCGAGCGAATGGCGCCCAGACCGTTCGGGCGTTTGCACCTGCTTGTGTCCCTGTGGCGTCGCGATCATCACGAGTGAGGCGCCGCCCAAGGCCGCCGCGCTTCAGAATCCCTCGAACGTGAGATCCGTGAGTTCCGCGATCTCGTCGATGGTTGTCTCGTCAACGCCTTCTGGTACGTCGATGTCCATCGCACCATGGCGCGCGCACCGGCAAGCGCAAAGTCGAATCGGCGCCAATTGGAAGCGAAATCGGCCGGATTTGGTCGGAATCTGGTTAAATAAGGGCGACGAACGGCGATTTCTGTAATGTGAAACTCGGTCTGCGGGTCTCCGCATTGAAAATCAGTGAAGAACCTACGAGGCAGGGGGGTGCCCCTAACGAACTTCCCCGAGGAGCGACAAGATAGCCATCCCAATCAAGGCCTCATGCCCCACGGTCGAATTGCGGTGAAATGCGTCAGCTGCTCCGGGGAAAGAGCTTGATCGAATCACGTCATCCCTAATTCCATGCTGCGTCTTAGTACGGCAGGGGCGAGAATGAGATTTGCAACACTGTTGAGTCTGCTAGCCTTTTGTGCCTGCGGAGGAGGGAACGGCGATAGCACAACGCCGAGCCCTGTACTTTCTGTGCTCACAATTGATCTACAATCGAACTCAATACCCGTGGGTACGTCATCGACAGCGACGGCTTATGGACGCGATCAGAATGGTGCATCGATTGCCACGGGCGTGGTGGCGTGGTCTGCATTGCCAGCGACCGTGGCTTCTGTGAGCGCTGGCGGAGTCGTCACGGGATTGAGTGTCGGGACGGCCGTGATTACTGCGTCTGTTAGAGAGCTGAGCGCGTCGGTTGGCGTCGCCGTCACGCCTGCGCCGATCGCAACTATCGCGGTTTCGTTCGCCTCTCCGTCCATCACGGTGGGAACAACCACAAACGCAACGGCCGTCGCTCGCGATGCGGGAGGAAGCACCCGATCCGGACGAGTATTTGCGTGGAGTTCGGCGAACACCGCGGTAGCCACTGTGAACATCGTAACAGGTGTCATCAACGCTGTTGGACCAGGGGTTGCCAACATCTCGGCGAGCAGCGAAGGGCGGGTGGGGTTGGCCACGCTCACGGTGTCCCCCGTACCTGTGGCGACGGTCGCGGTGGTTGTCGGAACCAATCCGCTTGATGAAGGCCTTAGCACCCTCGCATCAGCGATCGCACGCGACGCGGGAGGGAATGTCCTGTCGGGTCGAACGGTAACCTTTACCAGCAGTGATCCCACAGTTGCATCCGTGCACCCCGCGAGCGGCGAGATCATTGGCGTGACGGCCGGCACGACTACGATCACGGCGCAATGCGAAGGTCGCAGTGGCACTGTCCCACTCGTCGTGCGGCCCGTGGCAACGCGCCTGGTCGTCGCAACCGCGCCGTCGGGCGACTCACCTTCTCGACAGACGCTGGCGATTCAACCGCGAGTTCAACTCACAAGCAGAACCGGTTTGCAAGTGCCACAGTCTGGAGTACCCCATGACAGCCTCAATCACGCTCGCAACACTGTCGGGAACAACAACTGTTTTCACGGACGCCGCAGGGATCGCGCAGTTTGCGACTCTTGCCGTGGGGTGGGAGGGTGGGCGACAAGACGATGACCTTCACGGCCACCGGGCTGTCGGGTGCCAGTGCGAATGTCACACTCACAGCGGGCTTGCCTACGTCTATCACTGTCGTCGCGGGGAACAGTCAAACCGCGACGATTGGCACGGCGGTGCCGGTTGCACCGTCCGTTCGAGTAACAGATCTCGACGCCAACTTCGTGACGGACCGACTCGTCACCTTCGCGGTCACGGGAGGTGGAGGTTCGCTCACTGGAGCGAATCAGTTCACAGATGATGTGGGTGTAGCGCGCGTCGGGACATGGATACTTGGGACGACCACAAGCGGAAACGCCATGACCGCAAACGTCGGCTCGCTTGCGGGGCCTGCGTCACTGTTCACCGCGACGGGGACGGGGCGCCCGGCGTCCTGCGGGGTGACCGTGTTCATGACCGTCGACATTATGACGGCTGCTACACTCTCTGCGAGTCCATGCTTACTACAAAACGCTCCAACCTTTATGATCGGCGGCAATCCGTTCTTCGGATCTCAGGGAGGCGGCACGTACTTCTATGATCGCTACCTAATCGACATCCCCGCTGGGGCGATTGTGCGGTTTGAGGTGACAGAGTCGTTCAGCAACAACGGGTTCGGGTACTTCGCCGCGTACATGGAGTCTGGAGCCTTTGTTGCCTACGAAGCCGGGTTCGGTGCGCTGACTGTGAACAACAACTCTGCAGCGGTTCGGCGATACCAGATCATCCTCACGGCCTCAGGCTCCGGAGTCACCGGTGCCTACACGATGTTGCCAAGGAGGATTCTGTGAGCGTGCGCCCTTCATAAGCTACGATTGGCGCCAAGTCGCATGCGAAGATTGATAGTAGTTCTGAATCGAAGACTGGACCTCCACCTCGACATTTTTGCAAACCCTTCCCACCACCTTCCGCGCGCTCACCCCCTCGCGGCGGGGCGCTTACAGGGACGCCAGCTGCCATGGAGCTCGGAGATTTAGGTCTGCACAGCGCGTGAGTCATCGACCATCAATACGGACGACTGGTCGATCACCGACCACCGGGTCGCGACCGTCCGGGAGTGGTTCACCGGAATGTTCGGGGAGAGACCGAGCGCGCGCATTCTGCCCTGTGCTTTCGATCAGGGTTTGTCGTGGCGGGGTTTTCGCTGCGAGAGAAACCGCACAGCGGGTGCGGCAAGCACGGCTCGCCACGGCACCAACTCGACGCTAAGTTCGCTCGCGCCACCTGTTTCCTTCACCTGAGGCCCGTACATGCAGCACTCCTTGCCCTGGCGCGTCGGTGTGGTGCTCGCACTGTTCGCGCCACTCGCGAACGCGCAAACGCCGCCTGCGGCGCCAAAACCAGCGGCCGCCACCGCCGCCGCGCCCCAGCCGGCCTACTCGGCCGGCGCGCTCTCCCTCCCCAACGCCGATCCGTTTCCCAGCACCTACGTGCGCCCAACCGCGCGCCCGCTGGTGATTCGCAACGTCAACATCTTCACCGGTGCGGGCCCGCTGATTCGCGGTGGCGCAATCGCCGTGCAGGACGGGAAGATCATCGCCGTCGGTGCCACAGTCACCACGCCGCCAAACGCCGAAGTGATTGACGGCAACGGCCGCTATGTCACGCCGGGGCTCATCGACACGCATTCGCATCTCGGCGTCTATCCGGCACCGGGTACCGCGGCGCATCAGGATGGCAACGAGGGCACCAGTCCGAATACGGCGCAGGTGTGGGCCGAACACAGCGTGTGGCCGCAGGATCCGCAGTTCCCGCGTGATCTGGCCGGCGGCGTCACTACGCTGCAGGTGCTGCCGGGTTCAGCCAACCTGTTCGGCGGTCGGTCGGTGGTGTTGAAAGTGGTGCCGTCGCGTTCGGCCCAGGGCATGAAGTTCCCCGGTGCCAAATACGGACTCAAGATGGCCTGCGGAGAAAACCCCAAGCGCGTGTATGCGCAACGCGGACCGGCCACCCGCATGGGCAACGTGGCCGGCTACCGCGCCGCCTGGATTGCCGCCGATCAGTATCGGCGCAAGTGGGATGCGTGGCTGTTGAAGCGCGAAGGCGAGGCACCGGCGCGTGACCTGGCGAATGAAACGCTGGCCGAAGTGCTGCGTGGCAATATTCTTGTGCACAATCACTGCTATCAAGCCGACGAGATGATGCAGATGATCGACATTGCCAAGGAGTTCGGCTACAGCATTCGCTCGTTCCACCATGGTGTTGAGGCGTACAAGATTGCCGACGTGCTGGCCCGTGAGGGCATCTCGGGGTCGCTCTGGAGCGACTGGGGCGGCTTCAAGATGGAAGCGCTGGACGGCGTACGCGCCAACCTCGCGTTGGTGAATGCGGCGGGCGCGCGTGCCATCGTGCATTCCGACGATGCCAGCGGCTCGCAGCGACTCAATCAGGAAGCCGCCAAGGCCATGGCGGCCGGTCGCGCGGCGGGCGTCACGGTCAGTGAGGAAGATGCCGTGAGATGGATCACGGCCAATCCCGCGTGGGCGCTTGGCCTGGACGATCGCATCGGAACGTTGGAAGTCGGCAAGAACGCCGACCTGGTGCTGTGGAACCGCAATCCGCTCAGCGTCTACGCGCGCGCCGATCGGGTGTGGATTGACGGAGCGTCGCGTTTCGACCGGGCCGATCCCGCACAGCAATGGCGCACGGACTTCGAACTTGGCTTCGTACCCCGGAACGACGGGAGGAACAAGTGATGCGCACCACCTTCATGCAATCCGCGCGCATCGCGTGTGTAAGTCTCGCCTGCGCCTCTGCGACGACGCTGTCCGCGCAAACGATCGCGATCACGGGCGGCACCGTGTATCCCGCCGTTGGTCCAAGAATCGACAACGGCACTGTCATTGTGCGTGATGGCAAGATTGTCGCGGTCGGCGCCAATCTTGCGGTCCCAACGGGCGCGACGCGCGTGGATGCCACGGGCAAGTGGGTCACGCCAGGTCTGGTCAATGCGTTCACCACCCTTGGCCTCAGTGAGTCGGGAGGGCCGCAGTTCTCCGGCGGATACAACGACACGCAAGCCCAGGTCACCGACGGCATCAGCGCCTCCTTTGAAGCGGCTGACGGGGTGAACCCGGCGTCGACGATGTTCCGGCCATCCACATCGGACGGCATAACAACAGTGGGCGTCTGGCCCAGCGGCAATTGGGTGTCAGGTCGCGGCGCGGTCATGGACCTGACGGGCAACACAGTCAGTCAGATGGTCGTCAAGCGCGGCGTGGGCATGCTGCTCAATTTCGATGCTGGCGCGGCCAACGCGGGCGCGCGCGCGGCGATGTTCGGCCGGCTGCGAGAACTTCTGGTTGACGTGAAGCAGTACGCGCTGCGGAAAGCCGAGTACGAAGGTAACCGCACGCGGGCCTTCGCCGCAAAGTCGTCCCAACTCGAAGCGTTGTTGCCAGTCGCTCGCGGTACCATGCCGTTGTTCGTGGTCGCCGAGCGCGCCAGCGACATTCGTGCGGCAGTGGGCATTGCCAAGGAGTTTGCTCTGCGATTGGTGATCGTTGGCGGCGCGGAAGCCTGGATGGTGGCGGGCGAGCTTGCGACGGCAAAGGTGCCGGTGATGGTGGGGGCACTGAATAACATCCCGGAAACGTTTGACGCGTTGGGACAACGACAGGAAAACGCTTCGCTGCTGCGTGCCGCCGGTGTGGCCGTCACGCTGATTGGCAACGGTCCGGGCGACCCCCTGTCGTTCAACGTGCGCAACGTGCGTCAGGAAGCCGGGAATGCTGTGGCGTACGGCATGTCGTGGGATGATGCACTGCGCGCCATCACCGCGGCGCCCGCCGAGGCGCTGGGCGTGGCCGACCGAGTGGGCGCACTGGCGGTGGGCCGCGAAGCCAACATCGTGGTATGGGATGGCGATCCATTCGAATTCACCACGCGCGCCACGCACGTGTACATCCGCGGGGTACTGCAGACGGGTTTGTCGCGTGAGGACGAGCTGACGGCACGCTATCGGAAACTGCCGCCGGGCTGATTGTGATGCCGCAAGAACATTGAACCGCGAAGTACGCCAAGTTCGCCAAGGTGCGCGCCAAGACACTTCGCGTACTTCGCGTACTTCGCGGTTCAATCGTTGCCGCGTTGCCGTACGCTCTGAGGTCTCCTCGCCGTCACCAATACCTCATCAGCAAACAACCACGCCGGCTGCCCCGCACCAGGATGGCCGGCCGGCAATGGTCCAGCAGACCGCGCCTGAACGCGAATAAATCGCACGCGCCGTCCGGATGGCACCGCCACAGCAAACGGCTGACGAACGGCGCCTTCGCGACTGACCGGCACGTCATGCCGGGCGATCAACGGCGCCGACCATTCCACACCGTCAAGCGAAAACGAAAACGCCACCGTAGCCGGCAGCACAATCCACGACCGCACATTCTGCAGGAAATCCACCTGTAAGCGCGCGACATCCGTGGGCACGGCCAGTTCAAGGGTGACGTCCACATCGGGTACCCACCACCCCTGCCACAGCCCGTCACCATGCTCGGTACTGCCCAGCAACCCGTCGGCGAGACTCCAGGGCCCGGTGCCGGGATAGCGCGCATCAACGGCGGGCGTCGTACGCACTCGCGCGCCGATGCCATTGTGCCGCACCATCGTCACGCGTCGCTCTTCCAGCACCGGACGCGCGCCCCAGAACGCCTGCAAGCGCACAGTTCTTGCCGCGGCCAACGTCGCTCCATCCACATAGCGTCGTGATGCGGACGTTGGCCGACTCCCGTCGGTTGTACCACGCATGACAATGCCATCGGCAAGCGACCGGACTGACAGCATCGGGCGGCGCGCGATCGAGTCGTACCGTACCGCCACCGATGCGATCGACTGGTCGGCAGGACCCACCGCATAGCCGGCGGAACGAAGCGCCGGTACATGCGACACCTCCAGTCGCCGTTGCAGGTTGCCCACATCGCGCGACGGGCCACTCCACAGCACCTCGGCGAACGCCAGCAATCGCGGCAACGCCATCAGTTCGAGATTGGCACCCGACACAATGTGCTCGCTCCACAACGGCACCTCTCCGCCGCGCACACGTGCTGCCTGCTCCTTGCCCAGCGCATGGGGCATGGGGTCGAATCCGTACACGCCCGCCACCGTCAGCTCAGCCGCCGAGCGATTGAGATACGTGAAGTCGCTGGGTGAAGCCACCACGTCGAATCCGCGCTCCACGGCCTTGCGTGTGTACAAGGAATCCCGCCACGACTGCACCATCCCGCCCGGTACGTACGGTCCGTCCAGCACTTCATCCCAGCCCATCACCGTGCGGCCGCGCTGCGCGACATGCGCGGCCACGCGACGCATGAACCAGCTCTGCAGCTCTTCCTCGTTGGCCAGACGCTCACGCGTCATCACGGCTTGACAGACCGCGCAGGCTTTCCAACGATCCTTGGGGACCTCGTCGCCGCCCAGATGAATTACCGGTGACGGGAAGAGATCCATCACTTCATCGAGGACGCCAAACAGGAACGTGAAGGTCTCTTCCTTGCCCGCGCAGTACACGTCGGCGAAGACACCCCACGTGGTGGGTACTTCGATGCGGGCGTCAGTGCAGCCAAGTTGTGGATAGGCCGCCAGCGCCGCCGAGGAATGCCCCGGCATCTCGATTTCCGGAACGATAGTGACGCCGCGATGGCGCGCGTACTCCACCAGCGAGCGAACCTGCGCTTGGGTGTAGAAGCCGCCGTAGCGAGAACCATCGGCTTCTCGCCGCCAGGCGCCCACACTGGTGAGGCGCGGATAGCGCTTGATCTCGATGCGCCAACCCTGATCGTCGGTAAGGTGCCAGTGGAGCGTGTTCATCTTGTAGCGCGACAGCAGGTCGATGTGCCGTTCGATGTCGCGTACCGGCAGAAAATGACGCCCCACATCCACCATCGATCCACGCCAGCCGAATCGCGGAGCATCGCTGATGCGCACGGCGGCGATCGACCATGAGGTCGCGCCTCGGCCGACCGATGGTTCAAGGAGTTGCAGGAGAGTTTGCGCACCCCATCGTGCTCCGGCCGCGGAAGCGCCGCGAATGAACACGGACTGTGCGCCCGCCTCCAACTCGTACGCCTCGGCGTTGGCGGATGCGAGCAGGGTATCGAGATGAATGCCGTCGAGACGTCCAGTGCCTTCACGCACGACACGCGTCGTCAGACCGGTCTTACGAGAAAGCTCGGTGGCCAGCAGTTCGGCGACTTCGCGCATCGCACCGGTACCCGACGGGATCACAATCCGCACCGTGTCGGGCAACACGAATGGTGACCCTGACATCAGCTCCGCACGCAGCGGACGTGGCAGCAGGTTCGCCGCTGCGCTCTGCGCCGCTGCGCTCTGCGCATCGGCACGGTTTCCCGCGATTAGTCCCGCGGCGACTACGAGCCAGCGTGCCCAGCCGACGAAATGCCCACGATTCAGCACCGTGGCGGAACCTCCGCGCGCGGCAGCGTCAACGGCGCAATCTGATGACGCGATAGAATGGCGTTGGCCACCGGTACGTCACGCTGCACCAGGCGCTGCCACGACGTGTGGGCGGTGGCAAGATCGCGGCAGGTCGCCGTAAATGCGGCGCGCATGGAAGGAGTCGGCGCAAAGTCCGCATTGTCCTGAGCGGTCAACTGGCTGGCCAACGCGCCATTCAGACTACGGAACGTCACGCGTGCCGTTTCGCTGCCCACTGCCGCATCCAATGCGGCACGAAGTGTGGCAATAGCCGCAGTCACTTCGGTATTCGCACCGGAGGTTTGCGACAGCGCCGTACGCAACGCGGTCACTTGTTGTTGTGCGTCCCAGGCGGCGCGCATCCCGGCCGTGATCTGCATCATCAGGTCATGCTGCGCCGCCAGCGCCGCTGGCGTCGCGGTGGAACGCGGGTCGTTGCGCACTGTCACGGTCTGCGACATGGGCGTGCCACCGATCGTCAGCCGCACCGTGTACACCCCAGGCGGCGCCAGTGCGCCTTCCGGTGTGGCGGGCGTCAATCCCGGAGTAGCGTTGATTTCAAAGCTGTGCGAGAACGCGGGCGGCGCATCGTATCGCAAATCCCAGTTCACGCGGTGCATGCCGACACTTGTTGGCAAAGCGGTAGGCGGCGCCACCCAGAAGTTCGGATGCGGAGGCCTGGCGGCTTCCGGTACCGGCGCCGACAACACACTCGTGAGATGTCGCACGACGGCCCCACTCGCGTTCAGGATATCAACCGCAATCGTACCCGACGGCGACGCGCCCAGCCAATAGTCGATGATTACACCATCCAGCGGATTCACCGCGTGCGGGATTTCCGGCGGCAACGGCGTATCGTCGTTCACGTTGCGGCGCACTCGCGTGGTGAGCCCAGGCGCGAAGAGGTGCGCGGGCTTGGCCGCGATGGTTGAGTTGACCTGACGCAGCATCGAGATGTCGTCAATTACCCACAGTCCGCGACCATGCGTGGCCACCAGCAGGTCATTCCCCTTGATCAGCAGGTCGCGCGCGGGGCTATTGGGCAGATTCATCGCCAGCGACTGCCATAGGTCGCCATCATTGAACGACACATAGACACTGCTTTCGGTCCCGGCAAACAACAGTCCGGCCTTCTTGGGATCGGCGCGTATCACCCGGGCAAAGCTGCCACTGGGCTCATCCGCGGGGAGGCCGGTGACAATCTTCGTCCACGTCTTGCCGAAGTCGCGCGTGCGGAAGAAGTACGGCGTGTGCTCGCCGATCCGCAGGTACTCCACTGCGACATAGGCCGTGCCTGCGGCATGGGGCGACGCATCGATCGCCGAGATCATGGCGCGGCGTGGACTCGGGATGTTGGGAATGCTCACATCGGTCCATGTGGCGCCACCATTGCGGGTCACGTGAATGAGCCCGTTGTTGGTGCCCGCCCAGATCACGCCGGGCGCCGCCGGCGACGCGGCCAGCGATTCAATCGCGCCGCGTCCGCCCAGCGTGTTCGCCGCAGTGGCCGAATCCATGCCGGCCGGGATGGCCAACTCGGGGCTGATACGCGTCCAGTGCGCACCGCCGTCCACCGTACTCGCCACAAAGTTGAGTCCCACCAGCAACTGACGTGAATTCCACGGCGCCCACACCAGCGGCTGCGATGAGGTGGTGCGTGCCTTGGCGGCCGGGTCGATGGCCGGACTCACATTGATGCGCTGTTCACTGGGATAGCTCATGCGCACCAGACCGTTGCCACTGGCAAACACATTCTGTGGATTGAGCGGATCGGCGACGATGGTGCCCCATTCCCAGCCGTTGACTGAGTTCCAATCAAACATGGTGACGGCGCCGTAGTTGCCCCGGATGCGCGTGCGAATGGCGCCGGCGTCCTGTTGCGTGGCGTACACCCAGTACGGGAACGAGTTGTCGGCCGACAGATGGTAGAGCTGTTCGGTGGACTGGTTATACCAGGAACTCCACGTCGCGCCGCCGTCCAGTGACACCGTCGCGCCTTGGTCAAGCCCCATGAAGATGCGCTGGCCGTTCGTGGGATCAATCCACATCTGCTGCGGATCGTCGCCGCCTGGGGCCCCCTTCATGCCGGTGAATGTCTTGCCACCATCCGTGGACTTGTATGCGGCGGTGTTGATGGTGTACACCAGATCCGGATTCTTCGGGTCGACATACACGCCGCAGCTGTAGCCACCCTGTCCATTGTGAATGCGGTCGTCATCGGCGGCCATGCGCTGCCAGGTGGTGCCACCGTTGTCCGAACGATACAGCGCGCTGTTGGTGATGAGGTACACGCGCTGCGCGTTGGTGCCCATGGCGATGGCCACCGACATCCGACCGTCATGCCGTGGCAGGCCGCCGCCAACGATCTCCTTCCATGTGACGCCCCCGTCCAGCGACTTGTACAGTGATGCACTGGTGCGCCCGGTATCGGGCAGCGGACGCGCGGCCACACTGAACTGCCACGAGCGATACGATCCCACCGCATAGCCCGGCGGCGCGTAGTGGCGCGTGGACGTGGCAAACACCACGTCCGGCGTGTCGTAGGCGCGCGACACTTTGGTGACGCCCGTTTCGTTGTCGATGAACAAGGTCTTGGCCCACGTTCGCCCGCCATCGGTGCTGCGATACACGCCGCGCATGTCGCTGTGATTCACATGGTCGCCCAGCGCGCCTACCAGCAAAACATCGGGCGATCTCGGATCCACGGAAATCGTCTGGATATGTCGGGTGCCTTCGAGTCCGAGCGAGGTCCAGGTGGCACCGGCATCCGTGGACTTGTACACCCCGTTGCCCTGATCCAGCGTGCCACCGGTGATCATGTCGCCCGTGCCCACGTACACCACATTGGGGTCTGATGGAGCGACCTCCACGGCGCCTACCGACGACACGGTCTTGATCGCGTCGAACACTGGGAACCAGGTCTGACCGGCACTGGTGGTCTTCCACAGCCCGCCGCCCGGGTAGCCAGCGTAGAACACACCAGGCTGGCCAATCGCCCCAGACACCGCGCCCACTCGTCCGGCGCGGAAGGGGCCAAGGTTGCGCCAGGTGAGGCCCGCGTAGAGTCGCGGATCGACAGTCGATGCGGACGGCTGGGCGGCCGCGGGAGCGGCCAGAGCGGCAAGGAGACACACCGGAACAACGAGCGGCCTGCTACCGATGACGAATGCGCGCTTCATGAAACACTTCCTCGATTGGGAGAACGCGCCGAGGTGAACAGGCGCGAACCTGAACTGACTCCGAACTGAAGAAGGTACCACCGGAAAGCGAGTGTGGTGTCGCGGGAATCCATCGCGACAATCCGATGGTTCGGCTCCGATGCGTCGCGACCGGCCGCTGCCGGGAGAGGGTGGAGCGTTGAGAGTCCGGAGGGGCGAGCAACCGAAGCGTCGAGCGTCAGAGGGGCGAGCCGGTGAGGGCAGGACGGAGTTCTCCCCTCGCCGGCTCACCCGTCACGCCCTCAACGCTTCCCTTGCTCACCCCTCCGGCCCCTCACCGCTCACACTCAGCCTTCAGTCAAGTCGCCTTGAATACACAGTCCTAGAAGTGCATCGCGTTCGCATGCTCCCACGCCCGCGACATCCCCGTCGTGGCCGGACTGGTCAACAGCTGACCCGGCTCCAGGTGCGGATAGATGTCCGCATAGCTGCGGATTTCCATGGCGCTCACCCGCTTCATGATGAACCACGGCTTGAGTTCCTGGGGCTGCTGCAGCCCGGTGGCGCCCAGCACCTCGAAGAAGCTCTTCACGGTCTCACGATGATAGCGGGCCACGCGCTGTGACTTGTCGCCCACATGCAGCCCCGCCACCAGTTCGGGGTTTTGCGTGGCCACGCCCGTAGGGCAGTGATTGCTGTTGCAGCGCAGCGCCTGAATGCACCCAATGGCAAACAGCATGGCCCGAGCGGCATTACACATGTCGGCGCCTAGCGCCACTTTGGTGGCCAGTGCAAATCCGGTGTTCACCTTGCCCGAGGCAATCACGCGAATGCGGTCGCGCAGGTTGACGCCCACCAGCGCATTGTGCACGAATGACAGGCCTTCATTGAGCGGCGTCCCCACCGAGTCGGAGAATTCCAACGGGGCCGCGCCGGTGCCGCCCTCACCACCATCCACCGTGATGAAGTCCGGCGTGATCCCGGTGTCCAGCATCGCCTTCACAATGCCCAGAAATTCATGTCGCTTGCCCACGCACAACTTGAATCCAATAGGCTTGCCACCCGACGCATCACGCAGGCGCTTGATGAACAGCAACAGCTCGGTCGGCGTGGAGAATGCCGTGTGGGCGGGAGGCGAGATGACATCCTCACCGGGCACGACACCGCGAATCTCGACAATCTCCGGCGTCAACTTGGCCGCCGGCAGGATGCCCCCGTGTCCCGGCTTGGCGCCTTGCGACAGCTTGATCTCCACCATCTTCACATTGGGCAGCACCGCCTTGTTGGCGAACTCGGTCTCATTGAATCGACCCTGCTTGTCGCGACAGCTGAAGTACCCGGTGCCAATCTGCCAGAAGAGATCGCCGCCCGGTTCCATGTGATACGGGCTCAGGCCACCCTCACCCGTGTTGTGCGCAAAGTTGCCAAGCCTGGCGCCCGTGTTGAGGGCCAGAATGGCGTTCTTGCTGAGCGATCCATAGCTCATGCTCGACACGTTGAAAATCGACGCCGAGTACGGCTGCAGGCAGTCCGGGCCACCTACGGTAACGCGCGCATGCGTGGGATCGGGATGCACGGGGGCCAGCGAGTGGTTGATCCATTCGTAGCCCGTGGCATACACGTCCTTCTGCGTCCCGAAGGGCAGGGTATCGAGTTCTCCCTTTGCCCGTTGATAGATCACCGAGCGATCGTTGCGACTGAACGGCTTGCCGTCGCTGTTCGACTCGATGAAATACTGGTTCACTTCGGGACGGATCATCTCCAGCAAGTATCGCGCATGCCCGATGAGCGGGAAGTTGCGCTTGATGGCCTGCTTGGTTTGCACCATGTCGGCCACCCCGCGCGCGACCAGCGGCAGGACCACGACGTAGGTCCACAATATCGGCGGCCACGCGAACGAGATTCCCGCCACGGCAAGCACCAGGGCGGCTGACACGACAATGAAGAGGGTACGCATGGAGTGATAGTATCGGCCCCCAGCGTGCGGAGTTGAGTCGTTAGCGACCCAGCCCCAACTTGGTCCACACCCACACCGCGCATTGGTACTGCAGCTTCGTCATCAAGGTCCCAGGTAGCTTGGTCGCGCGACTGTACACCTCCACGGCCGCCACGCTGAGCGGATCGAGCGTCTCGACCGCTTCAACGGTTGTCGGATGGCCGTCAATCCGAAAGTCCACCTGATCGCGGATGGCCGCGCACTGCCGCGGTGTACCGATGCCAAAGACCAGGTTCTTCAGTCCGCGCCCCCGGATGGCAACATTGGGCACCGTGCGCAACACCGAGGAGAGATCCGGATATCGCTTGATGTCGGTTGAATCGCGAACCACTCCCGATCCGGTGCGCCGCCGCTCCTCGAAGTCACGGATTCGCACCGACATCACGGTTGCCCTCACCGTGACCGCTTCGAGGGTCTGCGCCGTGCTCATGGGAACTGTCAACCGCACGGTGTCGCCGGCCATCAGGTTGATGAAGCTGGTGTACGGCTGCAGGCCAATGGACACGACGGTCACCTGTCTTGAACCCGCAGGGACATCGCGCACCATGAAACGGCCGTCCTCGCCGCTGCGGACCTCAGCCATGGTTTCCACGGCGATGGCGGCGTTGGCGATGGGCGCACCGGCCGCATTGGTCACCAGGCCGATCACCACGCCGGTTGGCGTCGCGGCTGTTGGCGCGACGGGCATACTGTCGCGCGCAACACCAGACCCCGTGACGGCGGGAGCCGCCACTACTCGCGAGACGAGCACGTCACGTCTCCGAACCCGCACGGTGGTGGCCTCCAGCTCAAGCGCGCTTACCGAAAGCGTATCCGCCGAATCCAGCGCTGCGCGCAACGTGAGCGGCGTGCCGGCAGGTACGCCGCACAACGCAAATTCTCCGCGGGCATCAGTGATGGATTGCCGACGCCAGCGCCGCTGCCCGATGCTGGCCAGCGAACTGCCGCCGCCCACCAGATCAATCCACGACACGTCAACCAGGGCACCCGCCTGCGCAAGCCCGCCAACCGCGTCGCGCACCGTGCCGTACACCAGGGCGCTGTCACGGGGGGCGGGCACCTCACCGCACGCCGCGCGCCACAGCGTTTCGAACGACGGCACGGCGAGAACAACCTTCGGTGTCTTCGGCTGCACCATCACGCGTGCCGACACGCCGGAAAGGCCGAGACTGTCAAACGCGGCATGCTGCATGGTGAACTGCTGTTGGCCCTCGGGCACGCTATCGAGCCGAAATCGTCCCTTCTCATCGCTGGTGGTGCTTCGACTGGTTCCAACAACGGAGATGAACGCATCGCGCAGCGGTCGTTTGGCCAGACTGTCGTAGGCCATGCCTTCCACTCGAGCGAGACGTGCGGTCGATTGCGCCGACGCGTACGATGCCGCCGCCGTCGCGGCACTGACGAGCGCCCACAGCGCAGTCAGCACGCGCCGCACATTCGGCCGGTGGATGCGTTTCATTTTCCGAGCGCCGCCTTGGTCCAGACGACTATGGTGCACTTGGCTGGAATGACCAGATCGGAGGGATACAGTCGACGATAGACTTCGACCACCGCGACCTCCCGGTTATCGATCAACGGGAGTTGATCGAGCAGCGCCGGGTGACCATCAAGCACGAGCCGGAACGAGGGGCAGACACGCCCCGCCGACAAGGCAAACCGCCCAGGAGTACCACGAACGTCGAGGAACGGGATCGTGGTGAGGGCGGTGTACATGGTCGCGTACTTCCCAACCTCGGTGGAATCACGGATGGTGCCAAGCCCAAGCCGCTTATGGTCCTCGATGGTGCGCTCGCGCATACCCACTATGGTATTGGCCTTCACCTTCACGGCTGACAGTGTCTGCACACTGGTCATCGGCACCACCAACTGCGCCGTGTCGCCCACGCGCACGTCAAACGTCACCACGTACGGCTGCATCCCGATCACCACCACAGCGGCCTGGCGAGTGCCGGGCGGTACGTGTCTCACCAAAAACCGACCGTTCTCACCTGTACGGACTTCCGGCATCGTGTCGATGGCCACCGCCGCATTCGACAGCGGCAGCCCTGCCGCGTTGGTGACAATGCCGCTCACGGTACCGGTGGACTGGTCCAACTCGCTGTCTGTTGGCGGCCGGGAACCGGTCGCGCGTCCCGGCACCGAATCAGCTGACCGAGCAAAGCCAACGCCGGTGCGTGTTGCCACCAGCAGGTCGAGCCGACGTACCCGCGACGCGATGGGTGTCAATTCGATTGACGTCACCGGCGCCGAATCGCGATGGGCCTGCAGCGTCAAGGCGGTATTCGCCGGTACACCGCACAAGGCATACTCGCCGCGTTCATCGGTGTTCGCGAGGCGGTGCCATCGTCGCTGACCAATGCTGGCCAGGGAATTCCCGCCGCCGACGAGATCCACCCACGACGCGTCTACCGTCGCACCTGCGATTTCGCGTTGTGTGCCAAGATCGCGCACCGTGCCGTACATCAACGCACTGTCCCGCGGCGCAGGGATCTCGCCGCACGCGGCGCGCCACAGCGTTCCGAACGACGGCACCGCGAGCACCACACGCGGCATGCCGCGCTGCACCAACACGCGCGAGGACATCCCCGACAGCCCGAGGCTGTCAAACGCCGCGTGTTGCATGGTGAACAGCTGCGGACCTTCCGGAACACTGTCCATGCGAAAGCGCCCCTTGTCATCAGTAGTGGCGGTTCTGCCGATCGCCACGATGGAGACAAAGGCCTGGCGCAAGGGCACTCTGGCCAGGCTGTCATAGGCGATGCCGTCAACGCGAAACAGGCGCGGCGCATCCTGTGCGTCGGCGCACGAAGCCGCGAAGGCCAGGCCACCAATGCTCGCCAGGCTCATCAGCGCGGTACGTCGAAGTCCAGCCAAGCGGCTAGGTGGCCGCGACACGCGTGCCGTGGATGAAGGCATCAGCATCAATCGTCTTGCCTCCCGTGCCTACGGCACGATCCCCGCCAGCGCTTGGCGGAAATGCACCCGTTGCCGCTCCCGCTGCGTTTCGTCAAACCATTCCAGTTTGTCCAGCATGGACAATGCGTCAGTGAGCGCGCGCCGGGCCGCGCCATTGTCGCGACGCGCCAGCAATCCATCGGCCAGCAGCGCGTAACCCAGCAGCTCTTCGGGGTACGCGGCGGTCATGCGTTGCCCGGCCACCACCGCCGAGTCAAGCGCACCGCGCGCCAAATATCCGCGCACCACCTCAGCCATCCACTTGGACGACGGTGCAACGCCAAATCCGACGCGTGCGCTGACCACGGCAAGCGCCTGGTCCAGCACGTTCCGCGGATCGCCACGGTGCCCGATCAGGCTGTCGGCCGCCGTGCGACCGAGCTCCCACATCGCGGTCGCAAACACGAATCGCAGTCCCGCCGGGATCGTGACGAAGGGCGTCTCGGTGTGGCCAAGCCCGTCACCGTTCACCCGCGTGACGCGCCAGCGCGAGTCGAGGGAATCGCGCACAAATCCTTCCAGGCGAACGACGCCGGCCAGGCTGCGCGACTCGAGACTGCCGGCGGACAATACCAACTGTCGCACGCGTGTCGGTACCTGCTCCGCCTGCTGGCGCAAACACGACGTCACCGCTTGGGCAACCGAATCAGATACTGACGGGCTGATTGCAATGGTCGACGAGAACTGCTGCGGAGCCCGACACAGTGCCAACAACGCAAACCGCCCTCCCAGCGAGTGCCCGATCAACGTGCGATAGGGCACCGTGCGATACTCCCGATCGACATAGGGCAGCAATTCGTCGGTGAGAAAGCGCAGGAACGCCACATCATTGCGCGAGAGGTCAACACTCCGGTCGCCCTGCTCAATCCCCACCACAATCTGCGGTGGCATGGCAAAGTCGCGCGCATCACCAACCAGATCGTAGCCAACCGCGGCCACGGCCAGATCGAAAAACGGCCGCGCCTGTCCATCCAGCAACACCACCACGGGATACCGTTGCCGGGCCAATCGATAGTTGGGCGGCACGCTGATGTGCACCACGCGCGTTTCGCCCAGCACCCTGGAGGGAAGGCGCACCACGCGCGCCTGCGCGCCAGCCGTGGAGGCGCTGAACCACGCAAGCGCCAGCACCAGTCGCTGAGCCAGCGAACGAGGCGCCACTATTTCTTGCGTGCCGCGATCCAGGCGGGCACGTTGGCCAGCAGCGGTTGGAATATCGTGTCGTCCAACGGCACGTCGGTCTTGATCTCCGAGTAGAGCTCTCGCTGGGCCATCCGGCCGCCCTGATAGAACACGATCTCGGACTCCACCCACCCCTGTCCCGCGCGCGCGTACTGCGCCACGCGTGTGTCGGCGATTCCCGCACCCGGACGCGCTTCCTTCTCGATGAGTCGCACCACGAGCTGCCGGTCGTTCTCAATCCAGAACTGCGACGATATCGAGTCGCCAACGCCAGCACCGATGACCGTGACCGGCCTCCCCATGTACGAATCGGTGCGCGACCGGGAGAGATCGATGCCCAATCCGACGACTTTGGCGATGGTCGTGGCCGGATCGTTTTCGGCAATGTCGGTGAACAGCACCATCAGCGGGTGCACGAACGGTCGACCCACCACGTTGCGGCCTGCGCGGCCCTGATACATCGAGTCACGTCGCACCAGCATCAACCGGGCGTTGGCGTCGCCCGGCGCGATGTCAATGCGCAGCAGACCGGGCGCCTTGAGCGACTCGTACCAGATTTCCTTTCGGCCATCGCCGAATTGCGTTTCCTGAACGAAGGTCAGCGTTTTGTAGGTCTTGCCGTGCCACCGGGCGTGGATGCTGCGGATGGCCGTTTCGCCAACGGATTGGGCCGCGACGGCAACCGGACCGGTCACCAATGCGATCGCGGTACCCAGCGACAGTGCCACGCGAATTCCAAGGCGGCGCCGTCGCACGGTCAGGCCACCTGCAGGTAGGCGCGCATGGCACCGGTGAGGTGATCCACCAGTTCATCGTCGGTGACCTGTGGCTCGTCGCCACGGTGATCGTTGAACAGGATCACCGACTGTACCGTCGATTCCATCATGACGACCGCCATGGGAATGGCATGCAACGGATCGGCGTGGCGCCACTCCGCGCGACGCGCTTCGAGCAGGGCACTGAGTCGCTGCAACGCCGGCAATTGCAGTTGCGCGGCGTACGGTTTGAACTCCGGCGCGGGACGACCCCGCACATACAACAACAACGCTTTCAGCAGCTTGCGATTCTTGCGATAGTGCAGCACCCGCGACTGCACCCACCCCCGAATGACTTCGGCGGCGGGTCGCCCGTCCCACATGGCGTCGGAGAACGCGCGATCAAAGGTGACGCGACCGCGCTTGAAGAACCGCTCGTACCAGAACAGCAGCAGGGCGTCCTTGTCAGGAAAGCGCCCATAGAACGTTCCCACGGCCACACCCGCGCGCTCACAAATCTCCGAGACGGTCGCCTGCGCAATGCCCACCTCGGCGAACACGTGTTCGGCGGCGGCCAGTAGGGCCTCCTGCGTTTCGCGGCTGCGGGCCTGCTGCGGCGGGGTGGGCGTGAGGAGCCGGGATTTGTGCATCCTGTCCGGGAGAGGGTATCCGAATACGTATTCGGATTCAAATTGTGGCCCGGTTGACGGGCGGTCAAGTCGGTGGTGACCAGACGCGTCGGCCGGGGCCGCAGTCACTCATCAAGGGCCGCGCGGTGCGGTAGCTTTTGCCAGTCCAGTCGCAGGGTCATCAGCTGCAGAACCTTCTTCACGAGGTGGTTCGTGGTTCTCGTCCGCAAAGTTGGCACGTTCGCCTGCTGGTTGCTGGCACTCCCCCTGGTGATCGCGAGCGCCCAGTCGGCGGCCACCAAACGCCCCATGTCATGGATGGATCAGCAACGCATGCGCGCCGCCGGTGCTCCCGCCGTGTCGCCTGACGGGAAGTGGGTCCTGTATACCGTCACCACGCCCGACTGGAAAGACGCGCGCACGCAATCCGACGTGTATCTCGTCTCGGCGGAACGGGGATTGCCCAGCACACGCCAGCTCACCTATACGCGTGACAAAAATGAAGCCAGCCCGCGCTGGTTGCCCAACGGTCAGGCGTTTGTATTCGCCTCCAATCGTGAAGCGCCGGCAGCCCAGGCGGCGCAACAACAGCTGTTCGTGATGCGCCCGGATGGCGGTGAAGCGCGCCGCATCACGGACGCCAAGGACGGTGTGTCCACCTTTGCCGTGGGTGCGGACGGGAAGTGGCTGGTGTACCGCACGGGCAAGGCTGACGAGGAGCAACTCTACGCCATCGCCATTGCGGAGATCGCGGCCGGAACGCCGGTGGACTCGCTCAAGCCAACCCAGCTGACCAAACATCCCACGGGCGTGGGGCCGTGGCGCTTTGCGCCCGATGCGAAGCGTGTGTACTTCACCACCGCCGACACGGTGGACAAGGACGAGAAGACGCGCGTGGAGAAGAAGTTCACCGTGAACGTGCGCAACGCCGAAGCGCCGGTGTCGTCACTGTGGGCGGTTGATCTCAGCGGCGGTGCGGCGCGACCCGCTACGCGTCTGACGCGCGACACAACATATGCCGTGACGGGATTCACCGTGTCGCCGGACTCGCGCTATGTGGGCTTCACCGGGGTGGCCAACAACCGCTACAAGCGCAACATCACCGAGCAGGGCATCTATGGCGATCTGTACCTGCTGGACACGCAGACCAACACCGTCGAGCGACTGACGAACAACGCCGAGACCGGCGAAAGCGCCTTGTCCTTCTCGCCCGACTCGAAGTCGATGGCCTTCTCGGCGTCGGACGACATGACGGCGTACAACATGAAGAATGCGCGCGTCTACTGGCGCGGGGTGGCCGACAAGGGCGCGGCGTGGCGCAAGCTGGGTGATCTCGATGGCGACGTCAGCGTCGGATGGTGGTCGCGCGATGCAAAGACGATCTATTTCAACGAAGGATGGCGCGCCACCAACCAGCTGTTCGCGCTGGACGTGGCCAGTGGGAAGGTGCGTCAACTCACGGATGTGAAGGCCTCGCTGTCGGTCAGTGAGGATGAAGACACGCGCCGCCTGATGGTGAACTACTCCGATCCCGCCACGCCACCGACGATGTTCACGGTGAACACGCTCGACGATATCACCTCGCGGGCGAAGTGGGTCGCACTCACCGATCCCAATCCGTGGATTCGCGAGCAAGTGGCCCTGGGTGAAGAGAGTGAAGTCACCTGGAAGTCGAAGGACGGCAAGATGGTGGGCGGTGTGCTGGTCAAGCCGGTGGGGTACGTGCCGGGCAGGAAGTACCCGCTGCTGGTGGCGATTCACGGCGGGCCGGCCGGGGCAGATCTGCTCAGCTTCAACGGGGGTTATGGCGCGCAGACGTACGCGGGGCAGGGGTGGGTGATCCTGCAGCCCAACTATCGCGGCTCGACCAACTACGGCGAAGCGCACAAGAACGGCATTGTGGGGAACTACTTCCCGCCCGGCTATGACGACATCATGACGGGTGTCGATGCCCTCATCGCGCAAGGGATGGTGGACTCCACGAAGATGGGTGTGCTGGGGTGGAGCGCGGGTGGCCACTGGTCCAACTGGATTCTCACGCACACCAACCGCTTCAAGGGCATCTCGTCGGGCGCTGGTACATCGAACTGGATTTCCATGTATGCGCAGTCCGACGTGCAACGCAATCGCCAGTACTATCTGGGCAACAAGCTACCCTATGACGACTTCGACGCGTACTGGAAGCAGTCACCCATCAAGTACATCAAGAATGCGAAGACGCCCACCATGATTCATGTGGTGGAGGGCGACCCGCGCGTGCCGAGTCCCCAGAGTGTGGAGCTGCACATGGCGCTCAAGCGACTCGGGGTGCCCACGGAGCTGTTCATGTATCCGGGCGCGTCGCACGGCATTCCCGATGCGCGCAATCGACTGGTGAAGAGCGAAGCCGAGATGGCGTGGATGAACTACTGGGTGCTCGGAACCGGTACCAAGTTCTCGTGGCGAGATGTCCTGAAGACGCTTGAAGATGCGCCGGCGGAGACCAAGCCGACCATCAGGGGACCGTGAGCGTATTGCGGTCGTAGTTCAACAGCCTTTCGGGGGCTTGGGCACCGGACACGAGGTGCCTGCGCGTCGACACTGTTCGGCGCGCAGGACCAGCCGGTCTCCAAGGCGGACAGTCGGGAAGGGGGTTGCTCCGGGATCGTCCACCACGTCCCATGCCGCCAGGAGGAGTCCCATCACGCGTGCCGACTCGCGCGCCGACGCGATAGATGGGCTCTTGGCATGCGCGCGCAGCTGCGCGAGATCGAAGAGCACCCAGGCGTTTTCGGATGTCACCTCACCGGATGCGTGGATGTCGGTCGTATCGTTGGCATCGCCTTCGTGCAGCCTGGTCGCAATGATGAGCGCTTCGTTGTAGGTGGACAGCGCGGCGGACTCCTGTCCGCCGGCCCGCTCCACCACAGCGCGTCCCCGCAGGTAGGCGATGCTCTCGCGGGTGATCGTGCGGCCCACGCCGCCCACATCTGCATACGCCGCCACCAGCGCCGCGCGCGCCGCTGGCACGTCGCCACGGGACGCCAGCAGCCGTACCAGCGCTTCGGCGGCTGAACGATCGCCGGGCGGTGCTGATGCCTGCGCGTCGCGCAAGATACGCACGGCGCTGTCCGCGCAGCCGCGGAGCACCAACCACACATCGGCTCGCCCCCGCGCAGCGGCAACAGTCATCGCCTCGGCGCCGCTGCTTTTCGCGTCGGTCCACGCGCGCGTGAAGTACAACAACGACGAGTCGGCGTGTCCGATCAGGCCGGTACGCTTGCCTTCCTCAAACCAGTGTCGCGCGTCCTGCGGGATTTGCGTGGCCGCGACCCGCGGCACCAGCAGGCACAGCAGCGGCCACAGCGACCGCACCGACGCACGGGGCACCGACGCACGGAGCGTCGGCGCGCGAACAATCAATGAGTATTCCATGCATGAAACATGGTCCAGACGCCTTCGGCGCGCTGGCCCCTCGCGCTGACCCCTTGATGCTCAACGCAAGGGGATACCGGCAAACGCGCTCGGCGTCGTGAGAGCAGCCTCTGCCGCATGGATGACGGCCGCTGGAAGCGGCGCACCGCCTCCACGTCGCGCGGCTTCAACCACCATGGTCAACGCACGCGCCTGGGCGGCATAGGCGACCAGCAACGCGCCTCCGGCACCAGGGGTGGCCACGATATCGTGGGCGAGGACGTCCAACTGATCGTGCAGTTCGTTTTCGGCGCGGTGCAAGGTCGACATCGCATCGTGGTCGCTGCTGGCGTACGCCTCGGTATCGAAGAACCCGGGGAACGCCGACGGCGACAACGCTTCCTGGACCCGCTGATTGGTCGCGGCGATGGCCGCGAGACGCCGACGGGCGGCGCGTGATGATTCAAATCCCACAGGTACTTCTCCGGAAAATCGTTCGGCAGACCTTGACAGAAGGCGGTCTGTTACATAAATGCGACAGTGGTTGTACAGCGCCGTCAATGCGGCGATAACCGTATGCGGTAGCTTTGGTTGCGCTACAGGTTGCGCGGTCGGTACCGCGAGCGGTCTGGACAGTACCGGGAGAGGGGTTGGCGTCGCCGCAACAGCGGTCGTCGGAGCCCTCTACGGTTGAGGTCGGCAAGCCACCACGTCCGGTGGCTGTCGAAGCAGTTGGGATACAGATCCACCCCTCCCTCGGAGGCGGCGGCATGCAGGTGCTCAGCCCGGCAGCGGAGCGTGATCTCGCGGCGCGTGAACTGGCGACTCTGGCCAGAACCACGCTCGACGAGCATTGGGCGGTCGCTGCTGTTCCCGCGGAACGACGCGCCTTGTTGCTCGAACGAGCCGAGGCGGCCTCGCTGGTCTCCGGCGACGGACTTGGCGAGCCCATTGCGGACGGACTCGCTCTCCTTGGCACGGCCTACGAACTGGCCGCCCTGAGCCAGCTTGAAGCGGCACTGCAACCGGTCGCCAATGCATCGCGCGATCTGGCTCAGGCGGTTTTGGCACTTGGTGCCGCCCGTGCCTTCCGATGCAGCGCCGCCTTGCGCGCCCCCACTGATGACGGAGAGTCCACGGTGAAGTGGGCCCTTCGTCTGGGTGCCTTGGCGCTCGTTTCCCACCAGACCGAAAGCTACGTGAAGTGGTGGGAGGTGCGTCGAGGTGTCGCCGACACCGTGCGACGCGTGTCGCTGGGACTTGAGCAGGAACCTTGGGAACCCTACGCGCGGGGCACGCTGTGGATTGCCTGGCTGGGGCTTCTGGGAGCGCCCGTCGCCGTTCTCCCCGAGCACGTCGGTGACGAGTTGCCCGTAGTGTCGGCCACGCGCAGCAGACTGGCGGCCTTCCGAGAGCGTCGCGCCGACCATGAAGTGCCGGGCGAGTCTCAAGTGCTCAACGCCACCGCACTTCGTGCCCGAATGACGGAGTTCGCGATCCGTCATCTCGCGGACGCGACCGAGCTGCTGACGGTCGCGGTCCTTCGACGGACGCTGCCCGACGTCTCCGCAGAGTTCAAGCTGCATCTGAGCGCGGCGCGCTCCGCCCTTGCCGGCGATCACGGGCAGGATCTCCTCCTGGCGTGGTTACAGGCGGCCGGCGTTACGCTGGCCGGCGGCGTGACCGCGCAGCTCGAACTTCCAGGATTCTAGTCTTTCCACCGTCGGCGGCCGCGCCGGTGCGCCAAACGCGGTAGACGCGTCGTCCGCTGCTTCCAACCGGAAAGGCCACTCGGCCACCCCCGATCGGGGTGATGGTCGCCATGAGCTTGCCCAGAGCCACCCGCTCGGCCAACGGGCTTTCCACAGCCACGTCGCCACCGTCGATTCGGTACCACTGTGGCGCATTCGCTTCCGTACCGTACTCGTCGCCGGCGCGAACATAGTAGGCATCGTCGCCACCCCAGAAGGCCGAAAGCACAGTATTCCCCAAAATCGATGCCAGCGGCAGCGATGTGATGGGCGCTGGCTCTAGCGTACCGATTGGTGCGGCGCAGGCGACTACGTGCATGGTCGATTCCAGGTCAGAATTCGAAACGTGACGATGCGCCGGTTTGATTTGTCGGCGGGCGAGGATGTTATGACGAACGACTCGCTCACGCAATACAGCACGAACGCCTAAGTTGTTGACATGATTGTTGATACGTGTTGGAAGTCATGTGGGAAAGTAGGTAACATCAGAATCTGGTTGAAGCTGAGGATTGCCGTGATGTGGATAAGTGGGGTTAGGTAAGCGGTCCGTTTTGGCAGCGTTGAGACAAACTTGTCCACATTCGCGATTGTCACATTTATTGTATTTTCTGGATTGCAAACACTACTCGGATGTACGCGTGGCGCTGCCCAAGGCGTGATGCGCGGCGGAAGTTCCCGGGAAGGCTGAGGCGCGGAAAACCCGCGCGCCCCCTATGGCGACTCGACCGACAATCGACCATTCTGCGCTAAACCTTTCGCACCCTTTGGAGAGTTCTCATCGTGACCGTCGAACCACGGATCGGATTGCTTGTTGGGCGGGAGTGGTCATTTCCCCCCGCATTTCTCGAAGCGGTCGCCAAGCGGCAGTCTGGCGTGCCGGCCGACTACATCAAGCTGGATGCGACGCGGATGGGGCAGCCGGTCCCGTACACGCTGATCATTGATCGCATCTCGCACGAGGTCGGCTTCTATCGCGCCTACCTCAAGCATGCGACGCGAATGGGCGTGACGGTGGTCAACAATCCGTTCATGTGGTCGGCCGACGACAAGTTCTTCGACGCCACGGTGGCCCTGCAGAACGGCGTGGCGCATCCAAAGACGATGCTCCTGCCCAACAAGGATTACATCCCGGGGATCTCGCACTCGGAGTCGTTGCGGAACCTCGCCTACCCGCTGGATTGGCGCGGGGTGGCTGAGCACATCGGCTTCCCCTGCGTGTTGAAGGACGCCCACGGCGGTGGCTGGCGGGATGTGTACGTCTGCCACTCCATGGAGGAGTTGCTCCATCACTACAACACCAGCGGCCTGCTGACCATGGTGGTGCAGGAGTTTGTGAAGTGGGACTACTATGTGCGTTGCATGGCGTTGGGCCGCGAACACGTGCTGCCGATGCCCTACGATCCCCGTGAGCGCAAATACATTCCCGATCCTGGCTACTTGCCGAAGGACATCGAAGATCGCTGTGTGGCCGACTCGCTCACGTTGTGCAAGGCGTTGGGCTATGACATGAACACGGTCGAGTTCGCGGTGCGTGATGGCATTCCCTATGCCATCGACTTCATGAATCCGGCGCCGGACATGGACATCTACTCGTTGACGCCCAGCTACTTCGAGTGGGTGGTGGAGCACATGGCCGACCTGGCGATCAAACTGGCCACGGCGCCGAGACCCGCGGTGGCGCCGGGCGCGCCAATCGGTGAGTCATTGCCGTCGTCCCGCTAACGGAGCGGCCGGCATGCTTGCGAGTGCAATTGCGCGCTATCACGACGTCCTGACACAGGGCGACACGGCGGTGGCCTCGGCGGAACTCCTCGACCGTCTGCTGCGCAGTGAAGGGCTGTTCTTTGGTGATCGTCCGTTGTGCGGCGTGCTGCGGCCGCGCCTGCTCAGTGTCGGCGAATACCGGCACATTGCGCAGGCGTGCGCCCTGGTCGGCTCGGCGTTTGAGGCGGTGCGCCGCGCCGCCATGGAGCAACCGACGCTGCGCGCGCAGTTCGGGTTGACCGCGTGGGAAGAGCAGTTGATTCACGCCGATCCGGGTTTCGCCGTGGCCAGCCCGACGTCGCGTCTGGATGCGTTCTTTGCCGCGGGTGACGACGGTCTCAAGTTCACCGAGTTCAACGCCGAGACGCCGGCCGGGGCCGCGTACAACGACGCGTTGTCGCGGGTGATGATGGCCATGCCGGTGATGCACGAGTTCTCGCGCAGTCACGCGGTGCTGCCCATTCCGGCGGCGCCATCGGTGATTCACGCCCTGCTGGACGCGTACCACGCCTTTCGGGGTGTGCGGGAGCGTCCGACGGTGGTGATCCTCGATTGGGCGGATGTGCCGACACGCAGCGAGTTCGTGCTGTTCGAGCGGGAGTTTGCCGCCCTGGGCATCGAGGCCTTCATCGGCGATCCGCGCGACGCCGAGTACTCCGGCGGTACGTTACGCGTTGGCGGACGCCCGGTGACGCTGATCTACAAGCGCGTGCTGATCGATGAGTTGGTGACCCGTGAGGGGTTGGCATCGCCGGTGGTGCGCGCGGTCCGCGATGGAGCGGTGTGCATGGTCAATCCGTTCCGCTGCAAGCTGCTGCACAAGAAGGCGTCGTTGGCGGTGGTCAGTGACGAGCGTCAGGCGGCCCTGTTGAGCCCGGCGCAGCGCGCCGCGGTGGCCCGGCACGTGCCGTGGACACGGGTCGTGGAGGAACGGAGCACCTCGTATCAGGGCAATCAGGTGGACATGCTGCCGTTCATCGCCGATCGTCGCGAGACGATGGTGCTCAAGCCCAACGATGAGTACGGTGGCAAGGGGATCGTGCTGGGGTGGACCGTGGACGATGCGACCTGGCAGGCGGCCATTCGAACGGCGTTGGGCGAACCGTTCATCGTGCAGGAGCGCGTGGAAGTGCCCAGCGAACCGTGGCCGGCCTGGGTGGACGGTGGCCTGCATATCAGCGATCGGATGCTGGATACCGCGCCGTTTCTGGTGGACGGGACGGTGATGACGGGATGTCTGACACGGATCGCTACTGATCCGTTGCTGAACGTGACAGCCGGTGGCGGCTCGAACGTGCCAACTTTTCTTGTCGAGGAGCGCTGATGTCAGCGTTGTTACGCCCGGTGATCGGGTTGACCACACAAACCCTGCATTCGATCGACGGCATTCCGCCGGCGTTACCCGCATCGTGGGTCATGAACCAGCGGTATTTCCTGGCGGCCACGATGGTCGGCGCCGTGCCGTGGATGATTCCGTTGCTGGACGACGACCTGAACACGTTGCGTGAGATCTACGAGCGTCTGGATGGCATTCTCATTCCGGGCGGGGTCGACGTGAGCCCGCTGGAATACGGGGAAGCGGTACGCCCCGAATGCGGGAATCTCGATCCGGCGCGCGACCGGGTGGAATTGCAGCTTACGCGGTGGGCGATGGAGGATGGGAAGCCGCTGCTGGGTCTGTGCCGTGGCCTCCAGATCATCAACGTCGCCTCAGGGGGCACCCTGTGGCAGGACCTGGCCATGCAAAACGGCACATTTCAGAAGCACGACTACTTCCCAACCGCCGGGTACGAGCGCGATCATCTGGCACACGAGGTGGACGTCGTTGCCGGTACGAAACTGCGGCGGTATCTCGAGTCGTCGCGGGTGTCGGTCAACAGCATGCATCATCAGGGCATCAAGCAACTCGGAGGGGGGCTGGTGGCGTCGGCCATCGCGCCGGACGGGTTGATCGAGGCGGTGGAAGGGGGAACCGACGCGTTTGTGGTGGGCGTGCAGTGGCACCCGGAGGTGTTCGAGATGGCGGATCCGCACATTCGACACCTGTTTGGCGGGTTCATCCGGGCATCCATCGGCTGGGCGCAGGCGCATACTCCGACACGCGTTCCTGAGGGTGGCAGAGCGGGATTCACAGTCAGCACGACCTAAGCCGACGAGGAAGCAATGCGGGCGCCCAGTCTGACAGTCGGCATCGAAGAGGAGTACCAGATCATCGATCCGGTGACGCGTGATCTTACGCCCGGATTCGACGCGCTGGTCACCAGCGAGCACGCCGAGCTGGCCGATGTCAAAGCGGAATTGCACCAGTGCCAGGTGGAGATCGGGACCAAGGTCTGTCATTCGATCGCCGAGTTGCGGCAGGAGTTGACGTCGCTGCGCGGCCTGGTGATCAAGGCGGCGGCGCAACACGGACTCACCATCGCGTCGGCCGGGACGCATCCGTTCTCGAACTGGATGAACCAGGAAATGACGCCCAAGGAGCGCTACCTGGGCGTCAAGGCGGAGCTGCAGGATCTGGCGCATCGGCTGCTGATCTTCGGGACGCACGTACATGTCGGCATCGAAGACAATGAGTTCCGCATAGACTGTCTGAATGCGGCGCGCTACGTGCTGCCGCATATTCTGTGTCTGTCCACCAGTTCACCGTTCTGGTTTGGCCGCAACACCGGACTGCATTCGTATCGCAGCATCGTGTTCAAGAACTTTCCGCGCACCGGTGTGCCGCGCATTTTGCAGGGGTGGAGCGACTACTCCGATCTGGTCGACACGCTGGTGAAGACGCGCAGCATCCCCGACGGATCGAAAATCTGGTGGGACGTGCGGCCGCATCACGTGTATCCGACGCTCGAGTTCCGCATCTGCGATGTGAACACGCGCATTGACGAAGCCATTTGTGTCGCCGCCATTCTGCAGGCCGTGGTGGCCAAGATGTGGAAGTTGCGCCGGGACAACCTCACGTTCCGCGTGTACGCGCAGGATCTCATCGAAGAGAACAAGTGGCGCGCGGTCCGGTGGGGATTGAGCGGCAAGCTCATCGACTTCGGCAAGAAGACCGAAATGCCCGCGCCGGTGCTCATCCGCGAACTCATCGAGTGGTTCCTGGACGATGTGCTGGATGAATTGGGGACGCGCAAGGAAGTCGAGTATGCGTTCAAGATTCTTGAGGAGGGCTCAAGTGCCCAACGGCAGTTGGCCACGTATGCCCGTACGGGCGACCTGCGCGCGGTGGTGGATCAACTGATCCGCGAGACGGCCGAAGGGGTGTGCGAGCCGACACTGGGTCCTCCGCTGGAGCGGTCGGATCGGGTGGACGCGTCGTCGTCGGCGACGCCAACCGGCGTCAACGCAATCCCGTCGGGATCCGCCCGCGGCCAGTCGATGCCCTAGGTGTCGTCGGCCGATGCGCGCACCGTGAACGACCGCACCAACGCGTCGCGGCAGCAGGCCAGCTGGATTGCCAATGCCGCCGCGTGGACCACGGCCGTACGGGGCGGACAGATTGCCAGTCGTCGGAGCGGCACCGACGCGGCCATCGTCGATGCGTGCCAGTCGGAAGCCGGCATGCGCATCCTTGATGTCGGATGTGGCGAGGGCTGGCTGGCGCGGGCGCTTTCGGCGCAAGGCGCGCAGGTGACCGGGGTCGATGCCAGCGAACCGCTGATAGCGGCGGCGCGCACGGCCGGCGGCGCTACGTACGAAGTGGCGGACTATGCGTTGCTGAGTGCGCAACGGACGGTGGTCCCGGGTCCTTTCGATGTGATCGTCTGCAATTTCGCGTTGCTCGACCGGGATTTGGTTCCGCTCTTGCGCGCCTTATCCAAGCGATTGGCCTTATCGGGGCGTTTGCTCATCCAGACGGTGCATCCATTTATTGCTGCGGGCCCGGATGGCTATGTGGATGGATGGCGCGAGGAGCGATTCTCGGCGTTTGGTGACGGGTTCTCGGCGCCGATGCCCTGGTACTTTCGCACCTTCGAGAGCTGGCAGCGCACGCTGTGGGAGAGCGGGCTGACGGTGTACCGGTTACGGGAACCGCGCAATGCCGAGGGGGCGGTGCTGTCGTTGTTGTTCGAGTGTCAGGCGGCATCCGGCTGAGCGGCCGCGAAACGCGCACCGCAGCGGTCCGCCACGCTTGCCGGATCGCGCACATTTGACGAATGTGTTGCCCAACTGAGTCGGATAAGACGACCGTCGATCGCGTCGGTTGATCGTTCCACCTTCCGGAGGTCAGGCATGCCCTGGCAACACATTCGACGCGGAATCGCCCTCGCGGTTCTTGCAGCGCTGCCGGTGGTCGCGACGGCGCAAGTCGCCACGGGAACCGTGCGCGGGCGCGTCACCGACGCCGTCACCGGCCGCGCCATCGTGGATGCGCAAGTGCAGGTGACGGGCACGCGTATCGGGGCGGTGACCGGCACCACCGGCGACTATCTCTTGACCCAGGTGCCGATCGGATCGCGAATCATCAGCGTGCGTCGATTGGGCTTTCAGCCTGCCACGCAGGCCGTGACGATTGTCGCGGACGGATCGGTCACGGCGAATTTCGCGTTACGCGAGAGTGCCGTGAACCTCAGCGAGGTGGTGGTTACCGGTTCGGCGGCGCCGACGGAGAAACGCAAGATCGGCACGAGTGTGGCATCGGTCGACTCCACGATGATCGCACGGGCGGTGGCCGTCACAGTGGATCAGGCGCTGCAGGGCAAGGTACCCGGCGCGCAGATCACGCAGAATTCCGGCGGCCCGGGTGGCGGTGGCATCTCGGTGCGACTGCGGGGCACCAATTCCTTCATCTCCGGCTCCGATCCGCTGTACATCGTGGACGGCGTCATCATCGACAACAGCTCGGCGCAGCTGGCCGATCTGGGTGGCCGGTCAAATCCGCAGAACCGACTGGCCGATCTCAACCCGTCGGATATCGAGCGCATCGAGATCATCCGGGGCGCCGCCGCGGCCGCGCTGTACGGGTCCCGCGCCAACAACGGCGTGGTGCAGATCTTCACCAAGCGCGGCAGCATCGGCCGCCCGCGATTCTCGCTGTCGTCGCGGTATGCGTCCAACGAGTTGCGCGAGCAGCAGCCGTTCAACTTCTATCCGTACGACGTGAGCGGGCTGCCCATCGCGCGCTACAACTATCAGGACGACATTTTCCGGCGGTCCAACACACTCGAGCAGAACCTGACCGTCGAGGGCGGCAACGACCAGACGCGCTATTTCATGAGCGCCAACTCGGCGGCCGACGACGGCATTCTCAAGTCCACCCGGTCGAATCGACAGGGGGCGCGCATCAATCTGCAGCAGCAACTGGCGTCGAAGGTCATCGCCAATGTCACCGCCAATTATATCACCACGCGCAACGATGTGCAGGCGTTTGGCGAGCAGAACGACTACGGCATCATGGGTTCGCTGTTCTTCGCGCCCACCAGCGTGAACTTCCGCCCGGTCAACGGCATCTACCCGCTGCCGCCGGCGCTGGGCACGAATCCGCTGCTGGCCATCGATCGCATCAAGAATCCGCAGACCATCAATCGCTTCATCGGATCGACCAAGCTCACCTGGACGCCGCGTCCCGCGTTGTTGCTGGACTACACGCTGGGCATAGACGCCTACAACTTTGCCCAGAGCCAGTTCATTCCGCGCAACGCCGTGCTGGGCACGGCGCTGCTGTCCACCGGTCGCTCGCAGTCGGTGATGTCGAACAACCGCGTGGTGAATCAGGATGGCGTGGGCACGTACTCCTGGAAGGTTGGCGACCGCTTCGACCTGCGCACCACGGGCGGCTTCAACTACACGCAACAGACGGTGAACACCACCAGTGCCGTGGCCAACGGCCTGGCGCCGGTGGGCGAACTGGTGGGAGCGGGCTCGGTGTTCTCCGCCGGCCAGACCTCGGTGGAATTGCGCACGCTGGGATTCTACGGCCAGCAGGAAGTGGCCTGGAACAACCGGTTGTTCCTGACCGGCGCGGTGCGGTACGACGCGTCCAGCACGTTCGCTCCGTCGGAACGCTGGCAGGTGTTTCCCAAGTTCTCGCTCTCGTACGTTGCCGTGGAGAATCGGCAGGGTGCCTTCAACAGCCTGCGGGTGCGCAGCGCCGTGGGTTGGGCGGGCAGCCAGCCGGGCATCGTGAATGCGTATTCGCAGTTCGTGGGCTTCACGCAACTGCCGTTTGCCGGACGACCGGGATTTGTGAACGACGTGACGTACGGCAACCCGACGCTGCGCAACGAGCGCGCGCGCGAAGTGGAGGTGGGTGCCGACGCCAGTTTCCTGTCGGGCAAGGTCAGCGCGGAAGCGACCTACTACAACCGCCTGGTGTCGGATCTGCTGTTCTTCCGCCCACTGGCCACGAGCACGGGATTCTCGCGCCAATTCTACCCGATCGGCTCGATGTCCAACAAGGGACTGGAGTTGCTTATCCATACGGTGAATGCCGACTCGAAGCGTTTCAAGTGGGAGTCGACCGTCACCTATTCGACCAACAAGAACCTGGTGGAATCGTTGGCGATTCAGGACTTCCAGTCGGCCGGCGGGTATCCCAATCGCATTCGGACGGGCGAGCCGGTAGGCGTGTTCTACGGCTCGTATGCGGCGCGCAACTGCGTGACAGGGGCCTTGCTGCTGGACTCGCTGGGGCGCTATCGCCGCAGCAACCAGACGGCGGACATGGGCTCCCAGGCGCAAGCGCGCGTGCTCAGTGGCGGCACCTGCAACGACTCGCTCAACAAGGTGATCGGTGATCCGAATCCGAAATTCCTCGGATCCTTGCTGAACGAGTTCACGCTGGGCGGCAAACTGCGCTTCCGCGTGCTGCTGGACGGTGTCTTCGGCAACGACATCATGAATCTTTCCACGCGCGCCCAGAACGCCGGTGTGGCCAGCAACTCCAAGGAGTACGAGCGCGAGTTGCTGCCCTACGGCGATCCGCGCAAGCTGCCGCCAACATTCAACTCCCGAACGCAAGGGATCTTCGAGTACTGGATCGAGGATGGCAGCTTCGTGAAACTGCGCGAACTGTCGGCCAGCTATTCACTCAACACGCCCGCGGTACGTCGCGTGTTCCGGGATGGCATCGACCTGACGGTGTCCGGTCGCAACCTCGCCGTGTGGACCAAATACTCCGGCTACGATCCCGAGATCAACCTGTTCGGCACGAATGCCGGCGGACTCGGGTCGGCGCAAACGACATCCGCCGATCGCGGATTCGATTTCGGTGGCTATCCGATCCCACGGGTGTGGTCGGTCAGCGCCCGGTTCACCTACTGATCGCGGAGACCAACTCATGCGCATGATCAAGCAGTGCGCGGTGGTCATCACCGCCGCGTCATTCACTATGGTCGGGGCGTGCAGCCTCGACCTGCAGAATCCCAACGCCCCCACGGAAGCGCAGGTCACCACCAGCGCGGACGGGGTGATCGCGCTGGCCACCGGCCTGCAGTCGCGGTTTGCCACGTCGTATTTCAACTACGCCTACGCGGCCGGGCTGGTCACCGATGAGTTTTCGGCCACCAGCGCGGCGCTCATCTCCATTTCCGATGCGGAGCAGGGCTCGGTGCCGTCGGGGACGGGCATTGCCGACAACGTGTTCAATTCGGTGTATCGCACCGTGCGCACGGCTGACGATCTGCTCAACGGCGCCGATGCGCTGTCGGCGCAGTTTGACGCCGGCACGCGAGCCGGATTGCGCGCGCTGGCCCTCACACTGAAGGCCGAGGCGCTGGGCGAGGCCCTGCAATCGTACCAGACGATTCCGATCGCCACGTTTGGCGTCACGGCGCCGACGTACGTGTCGCGGTCGGTGGCCCTGCCGTACGTGCGCGGGCTGCTCGACTCGGCGGCCACGATCATTGCGGCGGCCCCGCCGAGCTCGTTCTTCACCACCAGCATCCTGACGCCGGGTGTCAGTCTGTCCAATGTCATTCAGCTCTATCGGGCGCGGTATGCCCGCATGGCGAATGACGATGCGGCGGCGCTGGCGGCGGCGAATCTGGTGGCGCGTACGGGAACGGCGGCGCTGTCGGTACTGACGTTTCCCGCGCCAACGGTCAACCCGTTTGCCAATGTCACGGGCGGCACCAACGGCATTGCCCCGCGCCGCAACTGGCGGCTGAGCATGACCGGCGGTGATCAACGGTTTGCGTACTTCGTGACGCCATCGACGGCCCTGACGGGTCGCATCGGCGCGCCGTTGGACAACTGGAACCGGTACGCCAGCACGCAGGCGCCGCTGCCGCTGTATTTGCCCGACGAGGCGTTGCTCATCAAGGCCGAGGCGTTGGCGCGTACGAACCAGTTGTCTGCGGCGCAGGCAGTGATCGACTCGGTGCGCACCGATTGCACCGGCGGGCGCGGACTGGACGATCCGAAGGCCTGTCTGACGCCCCTGACTGGCGCGCTGACGCAATCGCAGCTGCTGGATGAAATCTATCTGCAGCGTCGCTACGAGTTGTTCAGCAGCGGACTGCGGTGGGAAGACGCCCGGCGTCGTGGGGCGATTCGTGGCCCCGCGTCGTCACCCAACATTCCGCTGGACGGTCAGCGCTGCTGGCTGCCGTACTCGATTGGTGATCGCAACGCCAACCCGAACGCGACTTTTGCGGTGCTGCCCGATCCGGCAGAGCCGACCGCGTTTCCCGCCACCTGTGCGACGCCGTGAGGACGCGACTGATGACCCATACTTTCTCTCCGTCGGAGACGTCCCGCATGTTGCCTCGCCTCTCGCGTCGTCTGACCATGGCTGCGCTCGGCGGCGTGTCGGTGTTTGCCGTCGCCTGCGGGACCACCGAGGCGCCGGATCCCCTGTCGCCGTCCGGTGCACAAGGCCGGATTCGTTTCGTCAATCTGATCACTGACACCACGCGCGGACGCGTCAACGCGATTCTCGAATCGGTGCCGTTCGGGGTGAATCTCACGTACACGGTGAGCACTCCGGCGGCGCTGCCGTCGCCGGCGACGGCCACCTACTCCCCGATTCTCACCGGCAGTCGCACACTGGTCCTCAAGCGCACGATCGACACGAACACGGTCGTGAGCACGTTCGCGGTCACCATTACCGAGGGACAGGATCGCACGGTGTATGCCGTGGGCGGGACGGGGGGATCGGCGATTGCGTCGTTCGTCACCACCGATGACAACACGTTGCCGACGGTGGGCACGCAGGCGAAGGTCCGGGTGGTGCACCTGAGCCCTACCCCGGGTGCGGTCGATCTCTTCGTGACAGCGACCGGCGCCGACCTGGCGGCCGCCACGCCGGTGCTGACGAACATCGCCAATCAATCGGCGTCGGCGTATCTGAACCTCAACGCCGGGACCTATCAGGTGCGGGCTGTTCCCGCTGGAACCGCCGCGGGCTCTCGTGCGGCGAGTGTCATCATTACCGCCAGTGTCGCCCTGAATGGCGGGACGGTTCGCACGATCGTGGCGGCCGACAACAACGTTGGTGGTGCACCACTGCGTGCGTTTGTGCTCACGGACCGCTAGTCGCGCGTGCGCGTGATTTCCCGTCGGCCCGCCTTCGCTCTCGCGTTGGCGGGCCGGCGTCTTCTGCCACCATCCGTCCTCTCGCATCATGTCCAATCGCACCATCGTGATCACGGGCGCCAGCGGCGGCATTGGTGCCGCGTTGGCGGAGCAGCTGGCCCCGACTGGCTGTGCGCTCGTGCTGGTGGCTCGACGCGCTGACACTCTTGCGGCGGTCGCCGCGCGGTGCGGTGCCAATGTGATGACAATCACCGCCGATGTGACATCCCGTGCCACTGTGCGCGCGATCGTGGCCGACACCCTGGCCCGATTCGGCCGCATCGACGTCTGGGTGAACAACGTGGGGCAGGGCATTTCGCGGATGCCCAGTGAACTCACCGGCGACGATGTCGACGAGATGATGCGCATCAATGTGAAGTCCGCGCTGTACGGCATGCAGGAGACACTGGACCACTTTCGCGAACGTGGGACGGGTCACGTGATCAACGTGTCGTCGATGCTGGGGCGCATGCCACTGGCGCTGCAGCGGTCGGCCTACAGCGGTGCGAAGCACTTCCTGAATGCGCTCACGGCGAATTTCCGCGCGGAGATTCAGCAGACGCATCCGGACATTCAGTTCTCGCTGGTGTCGCCGGGCGTGGTGCGGACCGATTTCGGCTTGAATGCCGTGCATGGCGGGATCGACTCGCGCGCCTTGCCGTATTCGCAGAGCGCCGAGGAAGTGGCGGCGGTGATTGCACAGGTCATCGAGTCGCGCGCCCCGGACGTCTATACGCGAGCTGGGGCACGTGACCACGTGGCCGCGCACTTCGCCGTGATCGGGGTGGACCCGACGTTGCCCCCCGGAAATTCCCCTACGTAGTGCTGGGCACAAGTACGGATCGTGCGACACCGGTACAGCCGCTAGCCTCCGGAGAACAGCATCTGCGTGGCATGGTTTGACGCCACGCGCCTTGCCACCATCTCCGGACGAGTGTCCATGTCTTCGATCATGCGTCAGTACTTTCGGGCAGCGCTCCCTCTGCTGGTAGTCGCTTCGGCGGCCTGTTCAGAATCTGAAGCCAATCCGACCGGGCCCAACGGCCAAATCCCCGAGCCGGCGATCAACCAGATCGTGACGTACGGTCCGCTCAATGCCAGCAGCTCCGATACACTGGTGTACTTCAGCTTCGCGACCGGCGGGCTGGTGGCCAGATCGGCCGACTGGGATCTGGCGTTTCGGCGCTATGAGCTTCGACTGAACAGCCCCGCGATCGCCGGGTCCGGCAGCAAGAACGTGCTTGGTTTTCCGTTGGACAACAACAAGGCGGCCAGCGACGCGCAGGTGCTGGCCTTCACTCCGGCGGCGACACTCGACGCGTTCAACCTGGTGCGTGATGCGCAGATCCCGCCCGACGATCAGTTCCAGACTGATCGCCTGACGGAGAACCGGCAGGGATTCCTGAATCTCAGCGGCGTGCCGTCCGCCAATGCGGCGGCGTACTGGAAGGTGCGACTGGCGAACGGCTCATTTGCCTTGCTGCGGGCCACGGCCATCGCCTTCACCCCGCAGTTCCAGGTGCAGTCGCTTACTCTGGAATCCCGCGTGCAGAGTGGCTCGACGCTTGGCGCGCCACAGACCTTGACACTGACGCCCGCAGGTCAGACCACCGCCGTCAGCCTCGTGACGAACGGGGTTGTGGCATCTCCCAGTGGCTGCAATTGGGATTTCCAGTTCAACCCGGCGGCAAACCAACTGGCCATTACCGTCAACACGGTGTGCGGTGTGGGCAGCTATCCCGGTGCCTCCTCCCCGACATTTGCCAACGCCACGGCGGCCAGCGACGCGCCACAGTACGCCGCGTATCTGGCCCAGCTGGTCGGACCCATCCCGAATTCGGTGACCGACAAGAGTGCACCATTCCGATATAACCTGACCGGCAACGATCGCCTGCACGCCTCTTTCAACACCTACCTGGTGCGTTCCGGCGTGAAGACGTACAAGGTCCAGGTCACCGACTACTACAGCAACACCGGCGTGGCCGGATTCCCCACGATTCGCTACGCGCGCATTCGGTAATACGGTGCGCCAGATGACGAGGCGAAGGGGCGTCCAGATGGCGACGGTGATTGGCACCCGCATCGCGATCGCGCTCATCGTGATCCCGATATCGTCGGCGGGTGCCCAGACGACACCAGCCGCCACCGAGCGCGTCAGCACGATCCGCGGCGTGGTGCTTGGCCGAGGCGATCGGGTGGGAATTCTTGCCGCCGAGTTGCAGGTGTTGCGCACCAACGCCCGCACGCGCACTGACGAAGGAGGTCGCTTTCGGCTCGTCGCCAGCATCGGCGACACGGTGTCCGTGCGCGCCCTGGGCTTTCGTCAGCGGCGCCTGGTGGTTTCGGACGATTCGCTGTCGGTGACACTGGAACCGCTGCCTACCGTTCTGCCGGTCTTCACCACCACCGTCGGCCAACGAGTGATTCGGGCCAGCGAATCACCGCGCAGCGTGACGGTGCTCGATCAGCGGGCGATTGCCGCAACGGCCGCCGTGTCGGCAAGTCAGCTGCTGCGGCAGATACCCGGCCTGCAGGAGTTGCCGGCGCCGCCGTCAAAGACATCGATCTCCATTCGCGGCTTTGATAATTCGCGGGTGCTGGTGCTGGTGGATGGCGAGCCGGTGGCCGGTTCGCTGGTGGACAGCCGCGACATCGGTCGATTGTCCACCCTGGCCACCGAGCGCATCGAAGTCACCAAAGGCCCATCAAGCGTGGAGTTCGGAAGCGATGCACTGGGCGGCGTGATCAATGTGGTGCAGGCGGCACCATCAGCACGTCTGTCGCTGGATGGTCAGCTCCGTACCGGTGAACTGGGACGACAGGAAGCAACCGTTGGCGCGAGTCAGCAGTTGGGCCGGCTGGGCTATCGGTTCACTGGTGGATGGCGCCAGTCGGATCGACTGACGGGCTACAATGCGATCGGGTCCACCTTCAATCGGCTGTACGACGTGCGGAGCGACCTGCGATATGCGGTGAGCGATCGGTGGACGATGCGGCTCGATCTGCAGGGTGCGCAGGAACGGCAGCGTTTTCCCGTAGACGCACAGTTCAACGGATTCATCGACAATCACGGGGGACAGGGATTTCTCGAATTGTCAGGCTCCGTCGGCGGTGGCAGTGTGAGAGCGAGGGCCTTCGAGCAGCGATTTGCCTACGAGTATCGCCAGTCGCGCGGCGCCTTGCCGATTCGCGGCTCGGCCGATTCGCTGCGACAGCAGGAGCGACAGGGACGATACCTGCTGTCCTATACGCGGTCGCTCGCGGCCCACACCGTGGACATCGGCGTGCAGCATTCGGCGCGCACGTTGGTGGCGCCCGCCAAGGTGGACGGCGATAGCGCGCGCGACAACGTGAATGAAGTGTTCGCCCGCGATCAGTGGACCGTGGGCCCCGTGCTGCTGACGGCCGGCGCGCGTCATACGGCCAGTTCGCTCTGGGGCAGCTCCACCAATCCGTCGGTTGGACTCGCCTGGCAAGTGGCCAGCGTCGTGCGGATGCGCGGCAACGTGGCGCGTGGATTTCGCGCCCCAGGCTTCAAGGAGATTCGCTACACGTTCTTCAATCCCGCCGGCGGCTATACGCTGGTTGGCAATCCGAACCTGCAACCGGAAACGTCCTGGAGCAGCACGCTCGGCGGCACCTGGGCGCCGTCCGCCACCGTGTCCATCGACGTGGAAGGGTATCGCAATGACGTCGACGGGCTGATTGACTGGCGTTTCCAAGGCAACAACGCCGCCGGCTATCAGGTGTATGCCAACGTCAACGTGGCGCGAGCGCGAACACAAGGCGTGGAGACGGCGGCGCGATGGTCATGGCAGGCCACCGCCTTCACACTGGGGTACGACTTCCTGCGCGCGCGGGATCTGGGCACCGGACTTCCCCTCAGTCGCCGCGCCTCGCATACGGCGCGCTTCACCGCCGCGCGCGAATGGCGCGTGCGTCGAGGCCTGTCGTCCGATCTGTCCGTGCGATACACGGGCAACGCGCCGCTCATCGGCATCCCGATCGGCGCACCGATCACCGGACCGTTCTCCACGGAATCGGGGATCATCGGGCGACAAGGCGCGCTCTTGTCGGTTGACGGACAGCTTCGGCTGATGATGACCACCCGGGCGGAATTGTCGGTTGGCGTCAATAACGCGTTCAATCAGCAACCGGCGCTGTGGACGCCGGCGTTTGCGCGTCAAGTCTATGTGGGAGTACGGGTCCACTGGGTGGACCAGCCGTAGCGCGGCGGCCCTTGACGTCGCACACACCGGGTGGGATTGTCGAGGTGTGCGCATACTCGGATCGGTCCTCGGTGGCCTTGGCGCGACGCTGCTGTTGAGCGGTCTGGCCGTGACGATGCTGTCGGCGCAGGGCGTGCGTGGCGTGGTCGTCCAACGCCATGGCACCACGCCGGCAAGCGGTGTCATTGTGGTACTCGAGAATGCGGCGGGAGCCGTCGTTGGTCGGACATTGTCCGATGGCCGTGGTGATTTTCGGCTCCCCCTGACGTCAACGGGCACGTATCGCGCGCGTATGCTGCGCGTCGGCTTTCAGCCAACCATCATTACCGGCATTGCTGTTCGGGACACCGGCACGACGGCACTGCATGTGGTACTGACCAGCGCGCCCGTCACCTTGCCTACGGTCTCCGTTCGCAGTGAAGACATCTGTCGCGGCGATCGCAGCGACGGGGCGTTGGTGGCCGCGGTGTGGGAAGAAGCGCGCAAGGCCTGTTGGCGTCGGAACTGTCCGACGCGTCGGCGCCCCTGATCGCCGAGTGGATTGAATACGAGCGGACGCTGGACACCACCGCGCGCTTTGTGCGCGCCCAGCGCATTCGCTCGACCCGCTCGGCCACCACGCACGCCTTTCGCAGTGCGTCGTGGAGCGAATTGGCGGACCAGGGATACGTCGTGGATCAGGATGACGGCACCGTTTTTCACGCACCGGATGCCGACGTGCTGCTGTCCGATTCGTTCGCGTCGCTGCACTGTTTCCATGTGGAGCCGGCGGGTCCGGACCAACCGAATGAGATTGGTGTGGCATTCCGCCCGTCCCGCGAGCGCCGCCGGGTGAGCGACATTGAAGGCACCTTCTGGATTGACCGCGCGAGCAGCGAGCTGCGGAGACTGGAGTATCGATACACCAACCTGCCCGCCATCGCCGAACGGGCACGGCCGGGCGGTCTGGTGGAATTCCTGCGATTGGCGTCGGGCTCGTGGCTGGTGCAACGATGGAGCATTCGCATGCCGCAACTCATGCTGACAGCTCCAACCACCATGCGGCGACGCGGTGTGACCGTCACGGCGTCAGCGACGACCCTGCAGGCTGTGCGCATGGTGGGTGGCGAGGTGTCGCGGGTGGAGCGTGCCGACAGCACCCTGTACGTCGGGCGCGGCGCATCGCTGGTGGTTCGTGTGTCGTCGTCCGATTCAACGCTGTCGCGCGCCGACACGCGTATCACACTGGATGGTTCGGACTATGAACTCCTGACCGACACCGACGGTCGCGGACGGCTCACGCCGATCCTGCCAGGGCAGTATCGTCTCCGTGCACAGACGCCGCTCATGGATTCGCTGGGCGTGTTGTCCGATCCGGTCGACGTCACGGTGCGCGTTGACGACGTGCGCGAAGTGACGGTGCTGTTGCCCGATGCGATCACCTTGTTGCGCCGTGTGTGTGGTACGGAGTCCGGCACCGCGCTCGGCACGCATGTCCGCGGCGTTGTCGTGGACTCCGCCGCTATGCCCGCGGCCGGGGCATCAGTCCGGGTGTCCTGGCAACGACAGATTGCGGTGGTCAGCGATCGGGTCATGTGGAGCGATCAATCGGTCTCGACGCAAACGGATAGTCTGGGTCTGTGGCAGCTGTGCGACGTGCCGCGGGAGGTGGGTGTGCTGGTACGCGTGCAGTCAAGTGTCGGGGAAGGGCGAGCGTCGACACGTCTGGCCACGGGCGCACGCTTCGGATCGTTGCGCGTGGTGGCACGCGCGGTGGATGGGCCGGCGATGGCGCGCGACGGCGGGGAAGCCATTGTCACCGTCAGCGTGATGGACAGCCTGTCGCGTCCCGTGCCTGAGGTCCTGGTGGTTGTCACGGCGGCGAACGGTGTACCACAGCGCTTGCGCTCCGATTCACTGGGGCGCGCCGTTGCGAGGCTCGGGTCACCGGGTATGCTCACGGTGGATGTGCGCAAGGTGGGATTCGCCTCGGGCACTGTCACCGCCGACGTGGACCGCGGCGAGAACACGATTCCCATCGTCCTCGAGGGGTCGTCCGTGCCTCGACTCTCGGCGGTACGCGTGGTGGGTGACCGGCCGGTCAACGCACGGCACAGTGATTTCGAGCGCCGTCAAGCGCGCGGCGACGCCACGACATCACTTTCTGCAGCGGACATCGAACGGCGGCGACCGGCCAGCACATGGCAGTTGCTGACCCGCGTTCCATCGCTGCAAGTCCTCGACAGCGCCGGCTACATCTATGCCAAGTCATCGCGCATGTCGACCATCCTCTGCTGGCCCCGCGTGGCGATCGACGGCATCGTCCAGACCGGGCGCCCGAATCTGGCGCTGCTCCCTCCACCCACTGAGATTTTTGGGATTGAGGTCTTCGCGGGAAGCGCGCGAGTGCCTCTCGAGTACGGGGGGGAGGGCGAGGAGCGCTACTGCGGGTTGATCGCGATCTGGACGAAATAGCCTGCCGGAGGCCTGACCGGTAGCGCCCTGCGCGCCCCGCGCACATCGTTCCGGACGGTCATTCGCGGTCCCACGAAAACCTTTCGCGTCCAGCCCTGATATGCCTCCAGCCGATCTGCGCCCTAGTGCCTCCACTGCCGCGCGTACGAAGCCCAAGTACCCCGGCATCCGGGTCACCTGCAGCGGAAATCAGCTCGTTACGCAATACGTCGAGACACGCGTCACCGAAGGTGGTGTCTTCTACCCGATCACGCCGTCGACCGAGGGGGGCGAGATCTATCAGGCCTCCTTCGCATCGGGGGAGTTGAATGTCTGGGGTCAGCAGAAGGTGGCGGCCGAAACCGAGGGTGAGCACGCCGCGCAGGGGGGGGCCACGGCCTACGCCGTCACCGGTCGGCGCACGGTGAATTTCACCTCGGGGCAGGGCCTCGTGTATGCGATGGAGCAGTACTATCACGCGCCGGGCAAGCTCTCCACGATGGTGCTGCAGGTGGGCGCCCGTGCACTCACCAAGCATGCGCTGAACGTCCATTGCGGCCACGACGATATCTACTCGGCGCTCGACACCGGCTGGACCATGCTGATGGCGCGCGACGCCCAGCAGGCCGCTGATCAGAGCATCATCCTGCGGAAGGTCGCTGAACTGGCGCTCAATCCCGGCATGAACATTCAGGACGGCATGCTCACCACCCACAGTGAGCGGATGTATCTCGCGCCGGAGGCGGAATTCCTCCGCGAGTATCTGGGGGGGTCTGACGATCAGATCGAGAGTCCCACCCCCGCGCAACGCGAGCTCTTCGGGCCGATGCGCCGCCGTGTCCCGCAGATGATGGATCTCAAGAATCCGGTGCTGCTGGGTCCTGTGCAGAACCAGGAACACCACATGAACGGTGTGGTGGCGCGCCGGAACAACTTCAACGAGCATATCCTGCCGATGCTCGGGGAGGCCTATGAGGAATTCGGGAGACTCACGGGACGTCACTACGGCTTCGTCAGCGAGTACAAGACCGACGACGCGGAGACGGTGTTCGTCTCCCTGGGATGTGCCGCCGAGAATATCGAGGCGGCGTGCGATTACCTGCGCGACCAGCGCAACGCCAAGGTCGGCTCGATCCACATCAACGTGATTCGCCCCTTTCCCGAAGACGCCGTCGTCAACGCGCTGCGCGGGAAGAAGAACGTCATCATTCTCGAACGCACCGACGAAGGACTGGCCGGCGACAACCCGCTCGCGCGCGACATCCGCGTCGCGTTGGGCAAGGCCAACGAGGTCACGAAATTCGGCGGCGCGCACGCGGCGCTCACCCCCGCCGAGACGCCGCGGCTGTTCCGTGGCGCGTATGGCATTGGTTCGCGCGACTTCCGGCCTGAGCACACCATTGGCGCGTATGAGTTTGCCACGGGAGTGTCGCGCCGTACTGACGGCCGCGGCGCCGACGACGGCGAGACGTTCTTTGTGCTCGGCGTCGATCATCCGTATGCGGTGATCAGCAAGGATACGCCCTCGCTGCTGCCGGACGGCGCCATCGCCGTGCGGTTCCACTCGATTGGCGGGTGGGGCATGATCACCACGGGAAAGAATCTCGGGTCGATCATCGGCGACTTCGGTCAGTTCATTTCCGAGCAGACGCCCACTTACGAGGAGGACGGGACGCTCACCGAGAAGCTGTTCGTGATGGCGAATCCGAAGTACGGATCGGAGAAGAAGGGCGCGCCCACGAACTATTATCTGACCGTGGCGCCGTCGCAGATCAAGGTGAACTGCGAACTGAACCATGTGGACGTGGTGCTGTGCTGCGATCCGAAGGCCTTCACGCATACGAATCCGCTGGAAGGGCTGAAGCGCGGTGGTTCGCTGGTGTGGGAATCCAGCGAAGCCCCTGATGTCGCCTGGCAACGCATTCCGGCGAAGCACCGCCAGTTCGTGCGGGACAACAACATCCGGGTGTTTATCCTGCCGGGATTTGACATTGCGCGGAAAGCCACCGATCAGACCGAACTGCAGTTGCGGATGCAGGGCAATTCCTTTCTCGGCGCGTTCTTCCGTGTCTCGCCGTTCCTGAAGACGTTCGGGATTTCCGAGGCGCAGTTCCAGGACGTGGTGCACAAGCAGTATGTCAAGAAGTTCGCCCGGTTCGGCGATGCCGTGGTCACGTCGAACATGACCGTGATGAACGAAGGATTTGCCGGGGTCACGGAAATCACGATCGGTCGGGAAGACGAGCCCGATCGTTCCTCGATGCGCAATCCGCTACTGGCGCCCATCGGGGACCATTATTTCCCGCCCACGGCCGGGTGCGGCTCCTGTGGCGGTGGCGGCGTCCCGATGCCGGTCACGCAATTGGCGCGCGCCCCGTTTCAGACCATTGCGAAGTTCGATTCGGAGTTCCGCGCCGGTCTCGAGTATCACCAACCCGCCAGCGCCCTGGCGTCGGTTGGCGTGATGGGTGCGGGAACCGGTGCGACCCAGTCCAAGTACGTGGCCCGCCGCGAAACGCCGGTGTACATCGCGGAGAACTGCACGCAGTGCATGGAGTGCATTTCGGTCTGTCCCGATACGGCGCTGCCCAACACGGCGCAGGAGGTCACGACCGTCCTGCGCACGGCGGTCAACAACTACGTCACGGATACGGCCGAGCGTCGCGCGTTGGTGAGCGAACTGTCGGGCATCGAGCAGCGCGCCCGCGTGAAGATGAACGAGTCGGTCAAGGCGAAGAGCAACGTGCCGTTCAAGGACATCATCCGCGACGAAGTCACGGCGCTCACGTCGGTCTCTGACCACGCCAAGGCCGAATTCACGGGCATCATCGACAAGCTGCCGATGTCGTACAGCAATGTTCCCGCCATCTTCCGCACCGTCGAGACCAAGTCGCCGGGCGCCGGCGGGCTGTTCTCCATTTTTGTGTCGGATCTCTGCAAGGGGTGCGGCGAGTGCGTGCAGGTGTGCGGTGACCACGATGCGCTGCGCATGACACGCGAGACCGAGGAACTGAACGCCGACCTCACCACCGCGCAGGTGTTCTCCCGGTTGCTGCCCGACACGCCGCAGAAGTATCTCGGACTGTACAACGACGACGACATTGCCGGCTCACGTGACGCGACGCTGCGCAATCACCTCATGGTGCGGCGTAATTACGAGGCGCTGGTGTCCGGTGACGGCGCGTGCGCCGGGTGCGGTGAGAAGAGCATCCTGCGATCGGTCGCCAGCGTGACCGAGGCGTACATGCGCCCGCTCTATCACAAGAAGGCCGATCGCCTGCGAGCCAAGGCCGTGCGCCTGGCCGCGGAAGGCGCAGACAAGCTGGCGGCGCTCAAGGCGCGCAGTGACGCCGAGTATCGCCTGTTCCGCACCACGTTCGCGCATGTGATTGTCGGACTGGGCGGTGAAAACGATGCCGACACGGCGCAGCGCATTGCCGACTATGAGGCGACGCACGGCGCGATCACCGACGAACAGCTCGTGCACGGGCTGGTGGCGGTGCTCAATCAGGACGCCTTCAACCACAAGGAGTTGCAGTCGGTGGACGGCCGTCGCGCCAACGGCATGTCCGTGATGATGATGGGTGCCAGCACCGGCTGCAACACGGTGTACGGATCCACGCCGCCGGGCAATCCGCATCCGTATCCGTGGATGAACTCCCTGTTTCAGGACGGTGCGACCATTTCCTGGCTGATGGCGGAATCGGTGATTGTGGCGCATGCGAACCGGTCGGTGTCACCGGAGCGGCTGGCGGATGCGCTGCTCGACCGGACCGAGCGCGTGATGACCGAGGAGGACTACTTCACGCTGACGCATCTGGACGACGCGCTGATGACCGAGCAGGAAATCCGCGAGCTCCCGAAGATCTGGGTGGTTGGCGGCGACGGCGCCCTGGGCGATATCGGCTTCCAGAATGTGTCCAAGGTGATCCTGCAGAATCGGCCGAACGTGAAGATCATGATGCTCGACACGCAGGTGTATTCCAACACCGGCGGACAGAACTCCGATTCGTCCACGATGCTGGGTGGCTATGACATGAACCAGTTCGGCGTGGCGTCCCAGGGCAAGCTGATCGAGAAGAAGAATGTGGCCGAGGCGTTCACCAGCGGACACGGGTCGCCGTATGTGGCGCAGGTGTCCATGGCCAACGCCGCGAAGCTCTACAAGGCGCTCATCGAGGGGCTGGAGTACCGGGGCACCGCGTTCTTCCAGAGCTACACCACGTGTCAGCCCGAACATGGCGTCGGCGACAACATGAGCGCCGATCAGGCGAAGATGGTGCGCGACGCGCGTGGCATGCCGGAATTCGTGTTCAATCCGCGTCGCGGGGAAACGTCGCAGGAGGCGTTTGATCTCAAGGGCAACCCGAGCATCGACCGCGATTGGTGGCGCACGAAATACGCCAGCACCGGCGAGGAGTACAGCTTTGGCGTCGGGCACTGGGCCCTCACGGAAGGCCGCTTCCGCAAGCACCTCAAGGCCATCACGGAGGCCGACGCCGCGACGTTGACGCCGTTTGATGACATGCTGTACTTCGTCACGCAGGATGACGTGATTCACCGGCGGGTGTTCGACAAGGCGCACCGCAGCTTTGTGCCGAACTTCGGATGCTATATCAAGGTTGAGACCGGTGGCGCCTTCAAGTTCTACGCGGTGTCGCGACAGATGGTGTTGTTTGCCGTCGAGCGCCGCAAGGCGTGGCGCATGCTGCAGAGCAAGGCCGGCGTGACCAACAAGGACTACCTTGCCCAGAAGTCCTTCCTCGCGAAGATCGACAAGGGCGAGCTGTCGGTGTCGGATGCGAAGGCCAACGTGCGGGAGCGCGTGTCGGCGGAATTGGCGGCCGTGCACTAAACGCCCGCAGCGCCTCACGCGCGTCAGCCGGTCAGCGCGTCAGCCGGTCAGCGCGTCAGCCGGTCAGCGCGGCATCATCCAGGACGTGGGCGCGCAGCAGGACGGTGGCAATGGATTCCGGCATTTCGTGCACGGCGACAACCCGCTCGTCGTGCATGTCTGCCGCAGCATCTTTCACGGTGACGCACCGTGACGGACCCAGGCCGGTGACACGGCCGATCACCCGGCTCACGCGGCCGGTGCGCCGATGGACAAGCGTCGTGGCGTGCGGGAAGGCGGCGGACGGCGACGGCGCGTGCGTGATGTCATACGCCGCCACCTGCGGGCAGGGATAGCCGGCGGCGACCATCGCCATGGCGCCGGCCGCGATTCGCCAGGCCGCGTGCTGATAGGGCGCGGCGTCGCGCACGAACAGCGCGCCCGCCGATAACAAATCCGGGCCGGCCCGCGCCCGATCCAGTCCCTGGATCAGTTCCGGTTCCAACTGGGCTGCGAACCCTGACAACTCCAACACGCGCGCTGCGTAGCGCAGCACCTGCCGCGTCTCAATGCGCTCCACCTCGTCGAAGAACCACGCGCAGGACGTGAACAGCCGCAGCGTGGCCCGCTGCATCTCGAGCAGTTGCTGCGCACGCTGCACGCCGACCGCGTCGAGGTCTGCCCGGGTCTGGCCGCGCACGAAGCGTCGCAACGGCGCACCGTCCGTCGCCACGACGGTCCCGTAGGCATCACGCACATGCCACGGGTCGTCCGCAAACAGGGAACGTCCTTCCTGTTCAAACAGCGCGTCACTCTGCTGCGCGAGGGCCGAAAGGGCCTCGCGCAGCGGGCCTCGCCATTGCTGGGCCGCCGGCTTGCCGTGGTCAATGCGACAACCGCAGTTGCTGCGCCAGCGCTCGATCCCGTGCGCGCAACTCCACGAGGACGGCGAGACCAGGTGCGCGTCCTGTGTCGGAGCGTGCATCGCGACCATCGCCGCCGCGTTGATCAGTCGCGCATCGGGGCGCTGGGCAATCAGGGCCATGGCCAACGCCAGGGTCCGGTCGCCGTTCTTGTGGTGATGACCAAACGTTTCGCCGTCGGTGGCGAGCGTGGTACAGCGTGGCTGCCCATCGGCAATGGCGGGGGCCAGTCGTTGCGCGAGCGCTGTCGGGTTGCGCAGCAATCCGCCGAACGCCACCTCACCAGCCAGTCCGCCATCGTACGGCAGGATCGTGAGGGTTCGGCCGTGGGCTCCGCGCCAGCGCACTGGCAGCCCGTGGGTCTCACCGGCCGTCTGCACCTGGTATGGCGCCAGAATGGTGAACCGGATGCCTTCCTGCGCCAGCACGTCGAGTGTCTCGTCATCCGCCGCGCATTCCGGGAGCCACATGCCTTCGGGCGTGCGACCAAAGCGCCGCTGAAAATCCGCGATCCCCCATCGCACTTCGGTGCGACGGTCGCGCAGCGAGGCCAGCGGAAGAATCACATGGTGATACGGTGCCGCGATGGCATTGCCATGCCCCCATCGGCGTACGCTGGCCGCGTCGCCGTCGATCATCGCGCGCAGCGTGTCGGGCGCTTCGCGCTCCAGCCATTCGCAGAGCGTGGCACCGACATCGAAGGTGCACCAGGCATACAAGTTGACCAGACGCGCAATGCCCGACGGCGCATCGGGATCGCCGACCGTCGCGCCCGCATGACGCTGACGGACCTCGGCCTGCGCCAGTCGTGCGTAGCACTCCCGATCGATGCGCGCGTTCCAGTCGTGATCCGGCGCGGCCGACGGTTCGGTTTCCACGGTTTCCAGCCAGGGATCTTCCCGCGGTGGCTGGTAGCAGTGCGCGTGAACGACGACGTGATGCACGGTCAGCCGCGGTGCCTGGCGATCGCGCGCGCGCGGCGGTACAGGTGCGCGTAGCGTTCCGCCGTTCGTTCCCACCCGAAGTCGCGATGCATCGCGGTGGCCATGCGCGGCTCCCAGCTGGCCGGATCGGAGAAGCGCACCAACGCGCGCGATATCGCCCAGTCCATGGCGCCGGCGGTGTATTCGTCGAAGAGAAATCCGGTCACGTCGTCGTCGACGGTATCCGCAATCCCCCCCACGCGTCGACCGATTGGCAACGCCCCGTACCGCTGGGCGCGCATCTGCGTGAGTCCGCACGGTTCATACTGCGACGGCATGAGGAACATGTCGGCGCCCGCCATCAGGCGGTGTTCCAGCCGGTCGGTGAAGTCGAGTTGCACGCCGACGTGACGCGGGCGTGCGGCCGCCAGTTGCAGCAGCGCGCGCTCGTAACGGCTTTCACCGGCGCCCAGGAAGACGAACTGGGCATCGAGGTTTCGCACGAGGTGCGAATTGAGAATGAGATCGAGACCCTTCTGCGTCACCATGCGTCCGGTCATGCCGAACAGCGGGGTGCGACGACGCTGTGGCAGCCCAAAGGAGCGCTGCAGCGCCGCCTTGCACTTGGCTTTGTTGGTGGTCGGGTCGTCGCGCGTGTAGTTGGCCGTGATCTGATCGTCGTGCGCGGGATCCCACACCGATTGGTCGATGCCGTTGATGATGCCGGTGAAACGGTCTCCCAACCACTGAAAGACCTCCTGCAGGCCAAATCCGCCGCCGGGCGTGCGCAGTTCCGAGGCGTGGGTGGGACTGACGGTGACGACCATGTCGGCGAACGTCAGTCCGGCCTTGAGAAAATTGATCTTGTCGTACCACTCGACGTGCCGGAATGTGAAGAGTTCCGGCGGAATGCCGCACTCGTTCAACTGCGACGACGGGAAATGCCCCTGATAGCCCGCATTGTGCACGGACAGCACCGTCGGCGTGCTGAGATAGCGTTCGCGCAGTCCGGCATAGGAGCGCATGTACATGAGCGCCAGCGACGTGTGCCAATCGTGCGCATGAATCAGCAGGGGTCCGGCAATCAGGCGCGGAATGGCATCGAGCACGGCTCGCGAAAACAGGGCAAACCGGCGTGCATTGTCGGCGTAATCCCGACCGCCCTCGCCATACAACCCGAGGCGGTTGAAATACTCGGGGATGTCCACAAAAACCACCTTGGGGCCCGGCGACGGATGCACCTCGCGGAAGAACCGCACTTCTTCCCCTTGGAACCCGAGATCAATCCGGATGGGCCGACCGAGGGGCGCGAGATCGGGTGCAAAATCGCGGACCGTGCGATACAGCGGCACAAAGACCACGACCGTGGCGCCCGAGCGCACCTGATAGTTCGCCAATCCCATGACGGCCTCGGCCAGTCCGCCGCTCCGCGCAAACGGACTGTACTCGGACGTCAGGTGCACTATGGTGGGCGCGTCGCTGCTCGTCGATGATGGCACCGGCGGACTGAAGTTCGGCGTGGGCATTGCCGGGGAAGTCATGAAATCGTGACGGCAGAGTATGAACGACGGTCAGGCGGTTGGCGGATCGTCGGGCAGGACGTCGCCAAGAATGCTGGGCGCGTAGTACGCGCGGGCATATTGCTCCACCATGCGACGCGCGGTGAACTGCTGCCCGGCGACACGCATCGCGTGCTTCATGGTGAGGATCCAGCGGCGGGGCAGGTCGAGCGCGTCGCGCTCATAGAAGCGCGGCACCACTTCCTGCTCCAGCAGCGTATACAGGCGCTCAACGGTCCCATTGGCATCGTCCGAATCGACGGCGGCCGGGATGGCCCAGCCATTGTTGCCCTCATAGCCCTCCTCCCACCACCCGTCGATCGTAGACAGGTGCGGCACACCGTTCAGACCCGCCTTCATGCCGCTGGTTCCGGAGGCCTCCATCGGCACCCGCGGCAGGTTCATCCAGACATCGACACCCTGCACCAACAAATGGGCGAGATGCATGCCGTAGTCTTCGACGAACGCGATGCGTCCCTCGAATTGCGGATCGCGCGTGAATTGGTAGACGTTCTGCAGAATCTGCTTGCCGGGATTGTCCGCCGGGTGCGCCTTGCCGGCAAAGACGATTTGCACGGGGCGCGACGTGTTGGTGACCAGCTTGCGCAGTCGCTCCACGTCGCGAAAAATCAGGTCGGCCCGTTTGTAGGTCGCAAACCGACGCGCGAATCCGATGGTCAGCACATGTGGATCGAGCAGGGTCCCGGCGCCGACCAACTGCACGGTTTCCATCGTGCGCTGCGCGAACGACCGCCGGGCCTCATCACGCACCAGTCGCATCAGGATGTGCTTCAACCGCAGGTGCGTGCCCCAGAGCTGGTCGTCATCAAGCAGCAGCACCTGTTCCCAGAGTGCCGGATCGTTGGCGTGGCCCCACTGCGGGCCCAGTTGGCGGTCGAGCAGCTGCATGATGGGGTTGGCCATCCACGTCGCGAGATGCACGCCATTCGTGACGTGCCCCACGGGGATGCTGTCGGCGGTTCGCCCCGGCCACAGCGGTTTGCACAGTTCACGGGAGACGACGCCGTGACGACGCGCCACCGCGTTCACCCGACGCGACAGGCGAATGGAGGCGGCGGTCATGTGGAACATCCCGGCGCCGGCCTCCGGGTGATAGCCAATGCGCAGGAATGCCTCGACGTCGATACCCATGGCCAGCCACATGCCGTTGTTCGTTCCGCCGGCGCATTCGCGCACATCGCTGACGGCGAATTGGTCGTGACCGGCGGGGACTGGGGTATGCGTGGTGAAGACACTGCACGAGCGTACCTGCTTGACGGCCTCGGCGTACGACAGGCCGCTCTCGCAGAGTTCGCGGACACGTTCGACCATCATGAAGGCGGCATGCCCTTCGTTGGCGTGCCACGCCGCCGGGGCGACGCCCAGCGCGCGCAGCGCGCGCACGCCGCCGACACCCAACAGCCACTCCTGGCGCAATCGCAGGGCGGGTCCGCCCGAATAGAGGCTCGACAGCAGCGGCCGATCGTCGACGTGGTTCTCGTCGAGATCAGAGTCCAACAGGTAGACCGGCACCCGCCCGACCTGCATGCGCCACACACGAATGTGCACGTCGCGTCCAAAGGTGTTCACGGTTACCAGGTGACGCGCACCGTCGGGACCCGGGATCGGCACGATCGGCACCTGATCGAACGAAATCGTGTCGGCGGAGTTCTCCTGCCAGCCGTCGGTGCGAATTCGCTGATCGAAGTAACCGTGACGGTACAGGATGCCCACTGCCACCACGGGTACACCCAGATCCGACGCCGTCTTGAGGTGATCACCGGCAAGGACGCCAAGACCACCGGAGTAGATCGGCACCGAATTGTGCACCCCGAATTCCGCGCAGAAGTACGCGACGGGCTTGCCCCGCAGTTCGGGAAACGTCCGCGCGTACCAGGTGTGCTCGTCGGATTCCTCGGCCTTGAGCCACGCGATCAGGCGATCGTAGCGCGCGCAGAATCCCGCATCCGTGGCCAGTGCGGCCAGACGCTCGGGCGCGACCTCCTGCAACAGGACAATCGGGTTGTGGCGCAGCCGATTCCACAGCGCCTCGTCGACTTCGCGAAACAGTGCGCGGGCGTCGCGATTCCAGCTCCACGCGAGATTCCTCGCCAACTGGGTGAGTCCGGCGATGCGTGGCGGCAGCGACTGGAAGGCGCTGACTGAGGTGGGGGTTGGCGAGTGGGCGGTGGCTGTTGCGGTCATTGGGCGGTAGTGCAGGGAGCGTGGCGCCACGGATCGGCCACCACCGATGAGACGAAGATAAACGTATGTACTTTCAGACGGCCGTGTCCACCAAAAGGACACCACAAAACGCCGGATTCCCCCGGCCCATGGCGGGCTGCCGCGCAATCGTTTGCGAGGCGAGTCGTCGATGAAACGGATCGCGTGTTAAACTGTGTCCGGTATGACCACTGCCTCCGACCTGTTCCTCGCCCCCGGCGACGCCAGTATACAACGTTGTGCACGGTGCGGAGCGACGTGTGGCGCGCTCGACGCATCGCCGGCATGCCCGTCGTGCGGTGGGCTGCTGGACATTGTGCACGCACCGCCCTGCGACGCCAAGGGCCAGACGCTGGACGCCGCGACGCTGCGTGCCGGCTTTTCGCAGCACTGCTGCGCGCGACCACTCGGGTCGCCCTCCGGCGTCTGGCGTTTCGAGTCGCTGGTCATGCCCGGCGCTGGTTCGGCGATCGTCAGTCATCCGGAAGGCAACACCCCGCTGATCACTCGCGGAACGATCGATCGCTTCGTTGGCGTGGAGGGGCTGCGTGTCAAGCACGAAGGACACAACCCCACCGGGTCGTTCAAGGATCGGGGGATGACGGTTGGCGTGACGCAAGCGGTGCGACTCGGCGCAACGGCCGTGGCCTGTGCGTCCACGGGAAACACCTCCGCGTCACTGGCCTCGTACGCGGCACAGGCCGGCATTCCCGGACTGGTGTTTGTCCCCGCCGGCAAGATCGCCCTCGGCAAGTTGGCGCAAACCCTGGGATACGGCGCACGGACCCTGATGGTTCGTGGCGATTTCGATGCCTGTCTCCGCCTCGTGCAGGAGGCCGCGCGCGACTTGGGGATCTACCTGCTCAACTCAATCAATCCGTGGCGCGTGGAAGGGCAGAAGACCATCGTGCTCGAACTGTTGCAGCAGCTCGACTGGCAGGCACCGGATTTCATTGTGCTGCCGGCCGGCAATCTGGGTAACACCGCGGCGTTCGGGAAAGCACTGCGAGAGGCACTCGCGCTGGGCCTCATCGATCGTCTGCCACGACTGGTCGCCGTTCAGGCCGCCGGGGCCGCCCCATTCGCCCGGAGCTTTCGCGAAGGGTTTGCCACCCGGCACACAGTCGTGGCCGATACGATCGCCACCGCCATCCGCATCGGCGATCCGGCGTCGTGGGATCGCGCGGTGCGGGCGATCCGCGAAACCAACGGCATGGTCCTGTCGTGCACTGATGAGGAGATCGTGGCGGCGAAGATCACCATTGATGCCTCCGGCGTCGGGTGCGAACCAGCGAGCGCCGCCAGCATTGCGGGTGTGCGACGCCTGGTGCAGGATGGAGTGATCACGTCAGCCCATCGGGTGGTGGCCGTGTTGACGGGGCATATTCTCAAGGATCCCGGTATGCTGGTAGACTTGCATCAACGCGACGATTTCGCGCTGGCCAACCGACCCATCGAGATCGACGCCGATGTGCGCGCCGTGGCGCGCGTGCTGGCGCACCTGACACCCGCGGGACCCTCCGCATGATGTCGCCGTCTCCCCGACGAACGCTGGTGACGGGCGCCGGACGACCACTGGGCATCGAGCTTGTTCGACAAAGCTTGTTGCGCGGCGACAAGGTGTATGCGGCGTCGAGAAATCCGGCTCGCATACCGGTGCTGGCCGATCTGCGTGCCGAGTTTCCCGGACTCGAGTTGCTGGCACTCGACCCGGCCGACGCGGCGTCGGTGGCGGAGGCCATTCCGGTGCTCGAAGCGCTTACGTCGTCGCTGGATCTGCTGGTGATTGCGCCGGCGGAAGCGGGCGCCCACGAACGCGTGAGCGACGCTGCGCGCGATGAGTCGCTGTCCACGATGTCGGGAACTGGTTTGGTCGAGCACTATCGCCGCCACGCGGTGGCGCCCGTGCTGCTGGTGCGGACCCTGTTGCCGTGGCTGTCCACCGGCGATGGCGCGCGGGTCCTGATGGTCACCACCGGTCTGGGATCGCTCGCCAACAAGACGGCCGGTGGCGAGTACGCGAGCAGCGCCAGTGCGGCCGCACTGCACATGCTGACGCGCGCGTTGGCCAATGACCTTTCCGAACACGGCATCACGGTGTGCCTGGGTAATCCGGGCGATTATGCGGCGATTCCGGATGAACCGGCCTTTCGGATTCCGATGGATGAAGCGGCGCTGGGGTTGCTTTCCATCACCGATCGTCTGGCCCGTGAGCGGAGTGGTGCCTATCTCGATTACACCGGGGCCGAACGTCCTTGGTGACGGTTGTGGCGCCGCGGCGGTTCGCCAGCCGTACATGGTGGGGCGCTGCCGTTGGTGTGTGGGCGCTGGCCTGCGCAAAGAACACGCCGGTCGGCGAAGATCCCCCACCCGTTGCGATGCCGCCGGATGCCGCCGGCACGTTGGCGGTCATCCCCGTGCAGGTCACGTACGTGTTGCGCAGTCTGCGTCCGGCCCTCGATTCGCTCTTCCCCATCAGGGATTCGCTGAATGCGCCCCAGTGCACGGCCGTCGGGGGACTCTTCTGTCATCAGTATGTGTATCGACGGGATTCGCTGACCCTTCGGACCACGGCCGATCGCCTGCAGATCGATACGCGCCTGTCCTATCGCGCGCAGATGGGCATGTTGGGCGGCGCCCGGTTCGCCAGTTGTGGGTATCCACCCGAGCAGGCGCGACGGGCATTGCTGACAATGTCGACGTCGCTGTACTGGCGGCGTGACTGGCGGGTGGGCGCCCGTGATACCAAGCTGACAGCCACCCTGCTCGATCAGTGTCTCGTGACGTTGGTGGGCATGAACGCCACGCGCGCGCTGCATGACCTGTTGGATCGACAACTACACGACTTTGCGGCGGAAGCGGACACCACGATTCCGCGAGTCGCGGATTTCAAACCGTTGGCCGATTCATTGTGGCGAAGTTTCCTGGAGCCAACGGCACTGGATTCCATGGGGACACTCTGGCTGTTGATGGAACCCGAGGCCGTCCGTGTGACACCATTGGTGGGCACCGGGCCCAGCATCACGACGTCGTTGGTGCTGTATGCGCGACCGCGCGTCGTCAGCGGCCGACGTCCGGCCACACGTTTTCGCGCCCTGCCGGCATTGGCGCTTGGGGAAGCCCCTGCGCAGTTCTCGGTGCCCGTGAGTGTCGAATTGCCGTTCGAGGATGTAGCGCGCCGAGCGAGCGTGTTGTTGTCGGCAGAAACGGTTGGGGGCGGGGTCCATGTCGATAGTGTGCAGGTGCGCGGCACCGGCGACAGCGTCTCGATCGACCTCGATGTGTCGGGCAGTCTGCGCGGTCGACTGAATCTCGGCTCGCGTCTTCGGTGGGATGCGGCATCACGCGAGTTGCGACTCGACAATCTGGAGTGGTCATTGGAGAGTCAGGGCATTCTTTCGCGCGTCAAGGCGACGCTTGGTGCGCCGCTGGTCGCGCGCGCGGTACGGAGAGCCACGCTGGGCGGACGCATCCCGCTTGGCGCGCAACTCGATTCGGTTCGCGCGGAACTGATGTTCAAGCTCAATGGTCCGGTCGGGCCGGGCGTGGTCATGGGCAGCAGCGTCAGCAACGTGCAGATTGTCGGGGTCACGTCGAACGCGACGGCATTCGTGGTGCGAGCGCGACTCACGGGCACGTCGGGTGTATGGATTCAGTGATGTCACGCGTCGGGTTCACCCGCTAACTGGAAGTGTCCTATGTTCGCTCGAAACATGATGTGGCTCGCGACGGTGGGGCTCAGCGCGATTGGCGTGCTGATCGCTCCACCGGCGGGGGCACAGGCGGCGGATGCGCAGACGACGCGCTTGATGGCGCGGCTGTCCGCGTTGTCGGCCGATTCCATGGAGGGGCGTCGTGCAGGCACCCCCGGATCGAAGCGCGCGCGCCAGTGGATTATCGGCGAACTGACGGCGATGGGGGCGAATCCCGTAGGAACATCATTCGAACAGGCGGTCACGCTGCCGGCACGCGCCGGAAGCGACACCAGTGGCGCCAATGTGATTGCCCGCATTCCGGGCACACGTCGCGACGGACCGGTGATCGTGTTGAGTGCGCACTACGATCATCTGGGGGTGCGCAACGGACAGGTGTTCAACGGAGCTGACGACGATGCGTCGGGGTGTGTGGCGCTCCTGACCATCGCGGAACGCCTGCTCAAGGACCCGCCGCAACATGACGTGATCCTGGCGTTCTTTGACAACGAGGAAGGGGGATGCACGGCTCCCGCACCTTCGTGACGTCGGGAATGATTCCACTGGAAAAGATGGCACTCGACATCAGTCTCGACATGGTGGCGCGTCAGGACGGCAAGGCGCTGTGGGTATCGGGCACGTCGCACAATCCGGCGTTCAAGCCGATGGCCGAGGCGGCCGCGAACGCAGCGGCGATTCCCATTCGGTTCGGACATGATACCAAGGACCTGAAACCCGGCGACGACTGGACCAACTCGTCGGATCATGCGGCGTTTCACGGCAAGGGCATTCCGTTCCTGTATCTCGGCGTTGAAGATCACGTCGACTATCACAAGAGCGGCGACGACGCAGACAAGGTCGATCCGGTGTTCTACCGTGGCGCGGTGGACTTTGCCCATCGATTGGTACGCGAAGCGGATGCGCGCATTGATGGCCTGCCCCTCAAATCAGTGCCGGGGCGCTAAGACACGCCTTCGCGCGCCTTGAACGTGCGCTTCCGTTCGGCGGTATAGTGCCACCACGGATGCGGAGGCGCCCCTTCCATGAACCGTACTGCGGCGATGAAGACGTCGGCGACGCAGGGATCCTGCCGACATTGTGTCAGCGCGCACAAGCGATCGTAGAGCGCGTACGGATCCTGACCGGCGAGTTGTGCGGGTGATCCGAAGCCGAGCAGTGCCAAGTCACCGGCAATGGACGGCCCGATGTTGGGAATATCCGTAAACACGCGTGCGTCTTGCGCGGTGGTGGCCTTGGCCGAGCGTCGTACAGACATCGGTGTTTCCCGCGTTGACTGGTGGTGAGACACGAAGGGCCGCCGCATCCTGCGCGACGGCCCTTCCTGCTGCGTGTCCAATGAAGGACAGTCCTAGCCGGCTCGAGACGACGCTCGATCCGGAACCCGGGTTACCGGGTGGCGATCAGGAGATCGTTTGCCCAGGCCGAGCCGGCGTAGGTACGGGAATCGAACAAATGATCACCTCCTGAGAAAAATGGTGGGACATCGGGCGGGATACCGAGAGGTCCTGCGGGGAAAAGTACCAAGTACTGAGTACTGAGTACCAAGTACTAGGTACTCTGTCTTCTTCTCGTCCGCGTCGCTCCTCCGCGAACACCGTGATGGTAGGGGCCGCTGGCGCTCAACGCAAGAGCGGCATTATCGTCCATTCTCCTCACTGCCGAGAGAATCTTTCATGACTGTTCAGGTCATTCGTCGCCCGTTGCACCTTGCACTGATTGTCGCTCTGGCTGCCGCACCGTGGGGCGCCGTCCCTGCCACCGCGCTTGCGCAGCGCGGCGGGGGACGCGGCGGCGCCGTGGTGCCGGCGGACGCGCCGATGAGCCCCACGCGGCTCCCCAAGGGGCCGCGCGCGATGATGCTCGCTGACTGGTATCGGGTGGCGAATGTGAGCACGCCCATGGTGTCGCCCGACGGAAAGCGTATCGCGATGACCGTGACGCGCGCGGTCGAGTCGGAGAATCGTCGTCATAGCGAGGTCTGGGTGGTCAACAGCGCCGGAGGTGACCCGCAGCGCTGGACGTCGCCGAGCACCGAGAGTTCGAACCCCCGTTGGTCGCATGATGGCAAGTATCTGTTCTTCACGTCGCAGCGTCCCGGTGGCCGCGGAAACACCTGGGCCATTCGTCTGGACGAGCCTGGCGGCGAAGCGATCCAGGTGGATGGGTATGCCGAGGGTTCGATGCCGAGCCACCAGACGTTCGCCATTTCGGCTGGTCCCGCGCGCCAGGATCCTCCGGCGCGAAACGCAGCGGATCCGTTTGCCCGCATGCAACCGATGGCCAAGCCGCCGTTCGATGGAATCACGCGTCCGGCCGACCCCACGCGTTTCGATGGTCGTCACGTGGTCGACATGTCGTACAAGGTGAACGGGGCGGGCTTTGTGCCTGGACGGGCCACGGCGCGCACATGGCGTCCCCAGCAGGTCTGGCGTCAGTCCATGGGCGACACCGCGCGCACGATGCTGACGAACGCCACGTACTCCCATCGCTCGCCAACGGTTTCGCCGGATGGACAGTGGGTTGCCTTCATTGCGGACGCCAAACTGCGTGCCGACTCGGTGGTTGATCTGGAGCGCGATTCGCTGGCGAAGTTGCCGTACAACAAGGTCCGCGACGAGACGGAGCGCAACGAGGCGGACATCTATGTCATGCCGGCAACCGGCGGCACACCGCGCAAGGTGGCGGAGTGGATGGGTGCGGAATCCGATTTGGCGTGGTCGGCTGACAGCAAGCGACTGGCGTTCATCGGGCGTCCCGGTCGCACCAAGTCGGCGCGCATCTACATGGTGGACGCCACGGGCGGCGTGCCGCGCAACATCATTGGTGACTGGCCGTACGAGCCGTCCAACATCGACTGGCTGTCGAATGGCCGTCTGATGCTCAGCGCCGAGATCGGTGGACGAACGGCGATTCTCGAAGCGGACGGCGGCGGCAAGGCGACGCCCACTGAAGTCGTCAAGGGACGCCGCCAGCTTCGCGGCATGTCCTTCGACGCGGAAGGCAGGACCGTGGCGTTCGTGGCAACGTCGATGAACAAGCCGACCGAGTTGTTTGTCGCCAGGCACGATGGGTCGGAGGAACGTCAACTCACTCACTTCAACGACGAAGTGAACGCGGATGTCGTCTGGAGCGATGCGGAACGGTTCACCTACAAGAGCGTCGGGAACCTCGAAATCGAAAGCTGGTTGATGAAGCCATACGGCTATGAGCCGGGCAAGAAGTATCCGATGGTGATCTACATTCACGGCGGTCCGCACTCGGCGTACGGCGAAGGCTGGTTTGATGAATTCCAGAATCTTGCCGCGCAAGGCCTGTTCGTGCTGTTCACCAATCCCCGTGGGTCCAGTGGCTACGGCGCGCCGTTCACGTACAGCACGCGCGGGCGCTGGGGGCTGGAGGATTATCAGGACTTGATGAAGGCCGTCGATATCGTCGCCGCGCGTCCGGACGTGGACAGCACGAAGATGGGTGCCACCGGCGGCTCGTACGGTGGCTTCATGACCACCTGGATTGCCACGCGCACCAATCGGTTCAAGGCCATCGAGACCGATCGCACGATTACCGATTGGACGTACTGGTACGGTTCCAGTGATGCGCAGGGGCTGACCGAGTTTGAATTCTACGGCAAGCCGTGGGACAACCAGAAGTTGTACGACACGCTGTCGCCGATCCGCTATGTGCAGAAGGTGAAAACGCCGATGCTCATGGTGCAAAGTGAAGAAGACTTCCGCACGCCGATGGGGAACGCCGAGATGTGGTTCATGTCACTGAAGAAGCAGGGGGTGCCGGTGGAGATGGTGCGCTACCCTCGCTCGAATCATGACCTGAGTCGCACGGGCGAGCCGTGGTTGCTGGTTGATCGGCTGGGGCGTATCCGGCAATGGTTCGGGTACTGGTTGCAGGGCGCCAAGCCGGGGGTGGTGCAGTAGGGGAGACGGCAGACGGGAGACGGGAGAGAGCCGGACATCGGTTCTCTCCCGCTGTCGTTTCACCCTTGGCTTGCCGAAGGGGGGGCAGACGTCGTACATTCTGGCGTTCATGAAAAATTCATGTTCCCGCCTCGGATCTCTCATGCGCCTGAATGGCTTCTCCCGCACGCTGTTTGCCGGCAGCCTGGCTGTCATCCTCACCGTCCCCGCGGCCGTGTTCGCGCAGGTCACCAAGCCGGACTCGGCCGCCGCGCGCGACAGCGCTGCGCAGCGCCTCGTACCGGTGAACGTGCGAGCCACCCGCAGCGGTCAGTCAGGCTTCGGATCACCGCTGGCCATTACGCACGTCGATCGCTCGGCCTACGCCGCCAAGTCCGGTTTCGGCCTGAATGACGCCATGGCGGGCGTGCCCGGCGCCCTGGTGCAATCACGCTATGGGACGTCCGATGTGCGGATCACCATCCGTGGCTTCGGTGCGCGAGGGGCCGGTGATCGCTCAAATGCCGGCACGTCGCGAGGCATTCGCGTGCTGTTGGATGGCATTCCGGAAACTGAACCCGACGGACGCACTTCGTTTGACAACATCGACCTCGCGGCGTCGGAAGGCATCGACGTGATTCGCTCCAACGCCAGCTCGCTGTGGGGCAATGCGGCCGGCGGCGTGGTGAGCGTGTCCACGGTGCCCAATGGTGTCGATCGTCCGTTCTCGTCGGTGCAGATGATGAGCGGCAGCTTCGGCATGCAGCGGTATGTCGCGCAAATAGGTGCGCCAGTGGGCAATGGCGGCGTCGCCTATGCCACGCTCACCAACACCACGTTGGACGGGTGGCGCGTGAACTCCGATGCGCGCCGCGTGCTGTTCAACGCCGGCCTGGCCACGCCGGTTGGCGAGAAGACGCTCGTGCGAATGCATCTGCTCGGCGCCAACAATCTGATGCACATCCCGGGCCCGTTGTCCGCCGCCCAGGTTGCCGCCGATCCCAAGCAGGCCAACGCCACCTACAACACCCGCGACGAACGGCGCTACAATCGTCTGGGTCGACTGGGCATGGCGGTCGAGCACAAAATCGACGCCAAGCAGTCGGTGTCGACGACCGCGTATGTGAACCCCAAGTTCCTGCAGCGCTCCGAGCGCGGCACCTTCCGGGATTTCACGCGTTACCATGTGGGAGGCAACGTCCAGTACAATCGCGTGGAAGTCCTGGGCGGGAAGTCCAATCGGTTCACGAGTGGCATTGACCAGGCCTATCAGGACGGTGCGATCCTGTTCTACGGATTGACGGCGGCCGGAAAGCGTGCGGCGGATTTGCGCGACAACAAGAAAGAGGGTGCCTATAACTCAGGCATTTATGCCGAGGATGAGTTGTCCGTCTCCGACAAGTTGGCGCTCACCGTTGGCGCGCGGGCGGATGCCATCAGCTACTACTATCAGAGCTTCATCGACGCCAAGACCAACGCCAGCAAGCGCTTTGCGCGCGTGACACCCAAGCTCGGTGCGACCTGGCGCGTCTCGCCCACACATACGTTCTACGCGAATGTCGGAGGCGGCATCGAAGCGCCCGCGGGCAACGAGACCGATCCGGCCAGCACCTTTGGCCAGGACACGGTGACCGCGATCAATCCGCTGCTGGAGCCCATTCGCTCGACCACCTTTGAGCTGGGCTCCAAGCACGCCTTTGCAGTTGGTACGGGTGAGCATTTTGTCCAGACGGTCAGCTACGATGTCGCTGGCTATCTCACCAATGTTGCCAACGAAATCGTGCCGTATCGCGGGGGGCGATTCTATTTCACCGCCGGTGAAGCGCGTCGCATGGGTCTCGAAATCGGCCTGACAGCGCACGCCAAACATGGATTCAGCCTGCAGAACGCCCTCACGCTATCCAGGAACACCTACCAGAAGTATCTGGTTGACTCCGTGCACTACAGCGCGGCCAAGGCGGGCGTGTTCGCGGACTACTCGGGCAACAGGATTGTCGGTATTCCCGACTGGTTCTACTCGTCCAATCTGGTGTTCGCGCCCAGCACGGCCCCGTTGGGTCTCGCGCTGCAGGCCGGCATACAGGGTACTGGCAGCTACTTCGCGGACGATGCCAACAAGGTGACGGTTGACGCGTCACACATCATCGGCGTGGGGATTCGCGCCGATCGGCTCATGCACGTGGGCGACACGTATGTGCGGGGCTTTGTGAGCGTGGAGAATCTGACCGACCGGAAGTGGATCGGCAGCGCCTATCTCAACCCCGACGTGGTGAGCAACGTGCCTCTGGCGTACGAGCCCGGCAGCCCGCGCAGTGTGCTGGTCAGCTTCAGTGTGTCACGGGGGCGGTAAGGGGCGCACTGGGCAACACCAGCTGAAAAACGGTTCGACCCGGACGCGACTCGGCGATCACCAACCGACCGCCATGCATCTCGGCAATGCGGCGAGCGATGGCCAGGCCCAGGCCGGCGCCGCTCGTCGTACTGTCGTCGGTGCGGGAGCGCGCGGTGTCGAGTCGCACGAATCGTTCGAACACGCGTTCCCGTTCAGCGGGGGGGATTCCCGGACCGGCGTCGGTCACCGTGACGACGTATTCTGTGGATTGCTGTGACATCACCACGTCCACCGTGGCGCCCGTGGGCGAATATTTGATGGCGTTGTCGAGGAGATTGAGTACCAGTCGGCCGAGGAGATCCTCGTCGCCGACACACGGCGCCTCGATGAGGGCGTGCAGCTCGACCTCCACGCCGCGCTGCTGAGCGACCGATCGCACGGCCCGGGTGGCGTGGTGGACGACCTCATCGAGATAGAGGGCATCCCGTCGTGGCACCAGGTGACCCGAGTCGGCACGCGAGAGCAGGAACAGATCGTCGACAATGCGGGTCAGGCGCCGCGCTGCGTCGCGAATGACCGCCACCGATCCGCGATACTCCTCTTCGCTGCGATGCTCGCGCGAAAGGGTGACATCCGCCTCGGTGCGGACGACCGCCGTGGGCGTCCGTAATTCATGCGACGCATCGCTGATGAAGCGCCGCTGACGGTCAAAACTGGTTTCCAGTCGATCCAGCAGTCCGTTCACCACGCGGGCGAGCCCCACGAGTTCATCGCCGCCGGAAGCCGGCAGGCGTTGGTGCAGATTGCGCTCGCTGATCGCCGCCGCCTGCGCGGCCATGGCGGCCACCGGCGCAAGGCTGCGGCGGGCCAGTGCACTGCCGCCAGCGGCGGCACCCAGCAGCATCACGGGAATCGCCAACTGAAAGATCTCGCGCAGTTGCCGCAACACCGCATCGATGTCACGCAGCGCATACGTGCCCGTCAGGGTGAACGGCTGTCGCTCGGCCTCGAACGGACGTGCCAGCACGCGAAACCGGCTGCCATGGCTGGCCACGCTCAGTGTAACGGGCAGGGAGCGGTCACGCATCCGCAGCGCGGCCAGCACATCGCGCTCCATGTCGGCCGAGGGCCGACTGGCGCTTTCCGCGGCGGCGTCATCATTCTCGGCCAGCGTGCTCATGGCGATGACCGCCGCGTCCTTGTCGAGAATCGCGATGTGCAATTCCCGGAAGCGCACTTCGTCCACCGTACGCTGCATCGACTCGCGCACCGGCCAGGCGGCGCGCCGTTCGGCCGCGAGTTCGCGGGCAAAAGCGGTCAGTGCGTCGCCAATGAACACGTCGGTGCGTCGCTCCAGCGTACGTGACACGGCGACATAGCAGACCAGCGCAAACGCGATCAGCGGGACAGCCAGCAGTATGGTGTACCACAGCGTGAGTCGCGAACGGAGAGACGACGGCCACGCGAACATCGATCAGCTTCGCCGCACGGGACGAGGTCGCGCCGGCGCGACCGGTGCGGGTGCTTCCAGCAGGAATCCCGTCCCGCGCAACGTCGTGAACAGCGGCTGCACCTCGCCCTCATCGATCTTTCGGCGCAACCGACTGGCGTACACGTCGATGATATTGGTGTAGTTGGTACGCTGATCATCCCACACGTGGGTCATCAGGTCGGCACGACTCACTACCGTCCCGGCGTGGCGGGCGAGATAGTGCAGCAACGCGAATTCCTTGGCTGTGAGGGTAATTTCACGGTCGCCGCGATGCACCGTATGCCGCCTGGTGTCGATGACCAGATCACCCACCACCAGTGGCGCAGTGGCTGCGTCGTGATGTCGCCGGGTCAGGGCGCGCAGTCGGGCCAGCAGTTCGCCAAAGTCAAACGGTTTGGTGACGTAGTCGTCGGCCCCTTCGTCGAGGCCGGCGATTCGCTGCTCCACGCTGTCGAGCGCCGTCAGCATGAGAATCGGCACCCGATCATCGCGCGCGCGAATGGCCCGGCAGACGAGTAGCCCGCTCATGCCCGGCAACAGCACGTCCAGGATGATCGCGTCGAACGCGTGCGATTCCGCCAATGCGAGGGCCTGCGTTCCGGAGCCGGTCGGTTCCACGGTGTAGGATGCCTCTCGCAAGCCGCGCACGATGGACGCGCGAAGTTGCCGGTCATCCTCGGCCAGCAGGAGATGCATGGGCGCCGCAGGGCGATTCATGGCCGGATCACGTCCGCGACGCTCAGTCCGACGATCCACCGCCTGCCGTCCAAAGGGCAGGGGCACATACTCACCGCGGGCCCAGAGCGCGAAGAGATCGCGATAGTGCGGACTGCGAGGATCACCGCTCTGCCCCGGCGTGTTCGTCGCAATCGCCGTCTCCCAGTTGGCCAGGTCGATCACCACCCGCAGGCTGGCACCGGCTGTCTGGTTGTCCGAATTACCCGTCGCGTTCAGCGTGTTGGCATAGCCGCCCCGCGGCAGCGGACCCGGCGACAACCGCCCCTTGATCGAATCGGCAACGACACCATCGAGCGCGTGTGCGATGCGAACGTAGTGCAGCTTGTCACTACCGTAGCGCCACATCCCGATGTCTCGACCAAAGCGTCCGGTCAAATCCCGGATCGCCTCGTTGAACGCCCGAACCAGAATGGAGTCGCGGGCGACCGTCGGATGCGCGCCGAGGATGGTATCGGCCGATGCCAACCAGTCAATCGTACGGGACAATGGCACGGTGCGCATGATTGGACGCACCACCAACGGCAGCACCATGTCGGCAGTGTGCGCGGAAATTCGGCGCTCCCAGACGGCGTAGATCGCCGCGCCAACCGAGTTGGCTGACAGCACCCCATTCCACGCAAACAGTGAATCCCGCGCGGCCTTGGCCAGGTCGCCAGTCAGTTCGATGTTCCGGAGCAACGGCACGAGTTGCCGGGCGGCCATTGGGGATTCGTCATGTTGCAGGGTTGCCATGCTGCTCACCGTGGCACCATGCACGGTGTCCAGCACTTCCGTCAGACGCTTGAGCCGCCAGGGTTCGGCCCATGTGCGTGCCAACGCGTTGAAGTGCGGATAGTCCGCAGGCACGTTGAAGGCATTGGCGGTGCCGAAGGCGCCTTTCGGCGGCGACACGAGATGCGGCAATTGCGCAATGGGCAGGAACCCAGCCCATTCATAGCGCCCGTCACCCGGCACCGGCACCAGTCCATCCCAGTTCTTTCGGACTGGTGCGATGCCGGCGCTCTGCCAGCCGATGACCCCACTGGTGTCGCCCCACACCCAATTGAGCGAAGGCATGTGTGCATAGCCAAGCGCCTGCCGAAATGCGGACCAGTTGCTCGCCTGATCGATGCGCAGGCTTGCCAGATAGGGTGCGCCGCCCACCTCCAGCCAGGCGGCGCGCAAGGCGACCGCCACGTGCGTCACCGTGTCTTCATACAGCACCGGACCGTGGCGTGTGAAGCGCATGGTGATGACGTGCGGCGCAACGCCCTTCACGCGAATGGTATCAACCACTTCCCGCATGCGCTCGAAGCGACCGTCGTAACGATAGGCCCGCGCATCGCGCTCACCGGTATCGTAGACGTAGAGGTCTTCGGCATCGATGCCGAAAATTGTCAGCCCCCAAGCGCCCGCGCGATTGTGCCCGATGGCCACGCCCGGAATCGCCGGCTCGCCACCGCCGATCACGTCCCACCCCGGTGCAGTCAAATGCACCAGATAGCGCAGCGACGGCGTCGCGATCGTGCGATGCGGATCGTTGGCCACGATCGGCTTGCCGCTGGCCGTTCGCGATCCCGCCACCACCCAGTTGTTGCTTTCCCAGCGCTCTGGTGTCGGTCCGTTGACGTTGCCGGTGTCGCCAGATGTCGGACTCGACGCGGGCCGACGCACGGATGCCGCCACCTCCTCGGCGCGGAACACCGGCACGTTCTTGGCCCCATCGTATGGTGCCATCACGGCATTGTCGGTGACCGCATCCAACAGTCGGGCCACCGCGGAATCGAGGGCAAGCCGCGCCGGCGCCGGCTCGAACAGTCGCCGACGGCGCACGGCGTCTTCGCCAATGGCGCGCACGGCGCGTGCCGTCGGCATTTCGTCCTTGGAATTCGCGGCGAGCGCATTGTGACGAGAAACCACAATCTCGGGCGTCCAGCGACCGGGCGTGATGCCCAGCCACGTCAGTTCCGGTGGCATCAACGCCGGGTCGCGTTGCACGCGGGCGATGTAGGCGTTCACGCCGTCGCTGAAGGCCGTGATGATGGTGGCACCGCGGGGATGATAGTGTGCCAACTCGGCGACCATCGACCCGCGATAGCGGAGCAGGCGTGAGGCGCGATCGCGCGCTACCCAGCGCGGGCCGAGCACCTCGGCCATCGTGCCGGTTGCCTGACGTCGCCACAGTTCGAGCTGGAACAATCGATCCCGCGCCGCACTGTAGCCTTGCGCGAAAAACATGTCGTGTTCATTGCTGGCCCGGATGTGCACGATGCCGGCCGAATCGCGCAGCAATGTCACCGGCGCGCGAAGCCCCGGCACCCGCAACGACGTCGACGACGTATCGGACGATGCGCTGCGCTGGGCCTCAACTCGGCCCGGCCATGTGAACACCACGAGGGCGCACAGCACCGCGTTTCCGACGAACCCACGAACCGGTCCGGTCATCGCGCCACGGCCTCCGTAAGTGTCGCCGCGAATTCCGCGACGATGTCGCCAGCCGGCCGGATGTCATGAATGACATCGACGCTGCGGCCCGCCTGCCAGTACTCCTGATTGGCGCCATCCACGCTGGAGCGCTTGAGCTGCCGCAACGAGCGCAACGCGTACCACGTCCGAATCCAGCGCTTGGTGCGTCGGCCGCGAAACATCCATCGGGCCATGGGACTCACGGTCGTGCCGAGTCGCTCCACATACGGCGTTCGCAACACCGAGACCGGTACACCCGTCAGGCGTTCGGTCAGCACAACATCACGGGAGGTGGCGGTGACAATCGCTTGCTTGTAGGCGGGGTCGGAATTGCACTCCGTGGTGGCGATGAACCGCGTCCCCAGCTGCACCCCGGCATACCCCATGTCCAGCAGGGCACGAAATTGCGCGGGATTGCCCACGCCTCCGGCGGCCACCACGGGGAGCCCGAGGTCTCCGATTTCGTCGAGCAGTGCCCGCGGGTCGCGCGAACCCGTGTGCCCTCCGGCTTCGCGGTTCACAGCGATCAGGCCATCGACGCCGCCATCACGCCCCTTGAGGGCCCATTTGCGCTCCGTGATATCGTGGTACACCACGCCACCTGCGGCGTGCACACGGTCGGCAACCCACCGGGGATTCCCCAGCGACGTGAGAAAGAATCGCACCCCCTCCTCCAACGCGATGTCCACCCAGCGAACCATCCGGTTGTGATAGGTTGAGCTGGACGCTTCGATGAGCGCATTGAAGCCGATCGGCCTGTCCTCCGCGAGTCGGCGGATCAAACGCAGGCCTTCCCGAAAATCATGACCGTGCACGTACGTCAGGGCGATCGGTTGTACGACGCCCAGCGCGCCCGCCCGACTGACGGCGGCCACCAGCTCCGGATTGCTGCACGGGTACATCGGGCCGCAGATGAGTGGTACGGCGATGTGGGCGTGCTCCATCAGCAGCGTCACGAAGATGTCCTGGGTTGGGCGCCTGGCAGCCGGTGGGAACCGTTCGCACCGCTCGCCGCATAGCATACCTAACCGTGACGAAGCGAGACAGGGCCAGATGACCGCGGGCGGTCCTTGGGTGCGTAGCGTTTCCCGGCAGCATCACGCAACTTGTGGTGCCGCACAGGCCCGGCGACCTCTCGCCCACAACCGCAACGCTCGAGGACAAGTCTCAGATGATGCGGTTGGTAGCGCCGAACGAGTACTGGGTGGGCGGTGTGTTGCTCGCGACGCAGGTCGCCATGCTGCTGGTATTGCTGGTGCGCCTCATGCCAGGGCGCACGCGCCGGCCGGCGGTACGGCCCATGGTTGGCGCGAGCTCGGATACCACCGTGACGGTAGTGGTGGCCACGCTCAACGAAGCGAAGCGGCTGTCGCCCTGCCTGGAGGGGCTGATGGCGCAGACGCCCCCATGCTCGAAGTGCTGGTGGTGGACAGCCGGTCCACCGACGGCACACGCGAGTTGGTTGAGGCGGCGGCGTCACGTGACGGGCGAATTCGATTGATCACCGACGACCCATTGCCCGATGGATGGGTTGGCAAGGTGTGGGCGTTGGAGACAGGATTGCGACAGGCGCGCGGCGAATGGGTGTTGGGCATCGATGCCGATACGATTCCCGCGCCGGGACTGGTGGGTGCAGTGGTCGCCGCCGCGCAGCGAGATCGGTTCGACGTGGTGTCGTTCTCGCCGCGATTCGAAGGGCAGTCGGCTGCCGAACGCTTTGTGCAGTCCGCCATGCTGGTGTCGTTGGTGTACCGTTGCGGCGCTGCGGGAACCACCCAGCCCCCCCCCGACCGCGTGCTGGCCAATGGCCAATGCTTTCTGGCGCGTCGTGCGCTTCTGGTGCAGCATGGTGGATACGCCCCGGCGCGTGCCTCGTTCAGCGATGACGTCACGCTGGCGCGTCACCTGGCGCGCGCGGTGCTCGCGTTGGATTTCTCGACGGGTCGGAGATCATCGGCGTGCGTTCGTATTCGTCGGTGGGTGAGATGTGGCGCGAATGGGGCCGGAGTTTCGACTTGAAGGACGCAACGCCCGTCTGGCGCCGCTGGCTCGACCTGCTGCTGGTGTGGTCGACCCAGGCCCTGCCGCTGCCGATGCTGGTGGTGCTGGGACTCGCGCTGTTGGTGGACACGCCGGCGCCGCTGGCCAGCCACACACGCCACCTGTTGCTGGTGGCGTTGCTGGTGGTCAACGCGTGCGCGCTCGGCGTACGGCTGATGCTGCTCGTGGCGCTTCGGGGCAGCTATGCCGAGCGGGGGTCGGCGTTCTGGTTGTCGTGGCTGGCGGATATTCCGGCGGCCGTACGTTTGACGATCAGTACGGCACGCAGTCCGAAACGCTGGCGCGGGCGCGCCTATGGTCCGCTTGGCGGTCGTTCAGAAATCGCGACGCTGGAACGCGCGGCGTCCCGCCCAGGCCGGAACGACGATCCACAGCACTAGCCCGGTCAGCGCCAGGACCGTGCCGCGGGAGCTTCCGAGAAAACGATGCATGACCGCGCCCGTATAGCCCATTAACGCGGCGGTGTCGCTTTGCATGACAATCATGGTGCGGGCCAGATCGACCGGATTGAGCAACGTGAGTACCAGCATCGGACGCTCGAGCGGGTAGTCAGCGAAGGTCGTCGCCACCAGCAGCACCAGTCCGTCATACGCCACCGTCAACAGCAGCCAAATCGCGAGGGCCAGCGCCACCCCGCGCAACCGATCGTCCACCAGGACGCCAATCAGCAGGGCCAGGCCGCCAAACACGAAGGTGAGCGCGATGCCGCTGGCGAGCGTCGTCAACAACAACCGCCATGCGTCCGGCGTGATGGCCCGATGAATCAGAAATGGAATCAGCAGGCCGACCGCGAACACGGCGGCCAGCGGGGCCACCAACCCAAGGTACAGTCCCGCGAACAGCTTGCCGCGTCGCACCGGTTGTGCCAGCAGCAGCTCATTGAATTCGCGTGACGCGTGCCAGGAAATCACGCCGAACATGATCGTCACGAGGGGCACCACGAGCAGCACCAGATTGAGCATGGTGATGAGCGCGCGCGGCGCCGTGCCCGTCAGGCGCAACACCGTTTCGCTGATCAACAGGATACTGACGCCAAACAGCAGCACGCCGCGATTCCGCAGCAGATTGCGCATCTCATGTCGCAGTACCGTGCCAATCACGCCGCTCATGCCGGTACTCCCGGCACGGCGGAGGCCGCCCCCGACTGCGCCTGCATGAGCTGTGCAATCGCGCGCTCCAGCGTCGGCGCGCCGGTGCTGCTCAGGAGGGCGTCGAGTGGACCGGACCAGCGCACCCGTCCTTCGTGCAGGAACACGACGGTATCGGCAAACTCTTCCAACTCGCTGAGGATGTGCGACGTGATGATGACGGCTCGGCCATCGTCGCGCACCTCGCGGATCTTGTCCTTGAGGATCCCGCTGGCCACCGGATCGAGTCCGGCCGTGGGCTCATCCAGCAACAGCAGATCGGGGGTGAAGAGAAAGGCGGCCGCCGCGTTCAGTCGCTGCCGTTGGCCCCCCGACAGCTCGCGGATCGACTGGTCGAGAAACGGCTCCACGGCAAAGGCCGCGACAAGTGACTCATCCCGGGGGCGCGTGGCGCCGCGCAGATCGGTGAGCAGGGTCAGCACGTCTCGCGCCGAGAAGTTCTCGGGGAAGCGCGGCGCCTGCGGCATGTAGCCGATGCGTGCACGATGCGCCGTGTGACCCGCCGTATCGCGTCCGTCGAGTGTGATGGTGCCACTGTCCGGGTGCACGAGGCCAAGCAGCGCCTTGTTGAGTGTCGTCTTGCCCGCGCCATTCGGGCCGATAACCGCGGTAACGGCTCCGCAGGCCACGTCGAGATCGATGCCCTGCAGCACGCGCTGACGACCGTACGACTTGGTGAGTGCGCGTACGGAGACGAATGACGTGCTCACGGCAGCTTCCGCGGCGGGTGCATCAGCGGGGCGCGATCGCGCAAGGTCTCCGGACTGAGCGCTGGGAGCACGCGTTCCGCGATGTCCAGCAGGTCCACCAGGACGCTGCGGGTGAGGATGAGCGCGGCCGGCGCCCGCTCCACCAGGAGCGAGAACAGCCGCACGGGGGCGTGCGGCACGTCGCCTCGGCCGTTCCGGTCAAGATCGTAGCCGCGATACCGGTCCCACCAGTCGCCGTCGAACGTACTGTAGTTGCTCCGGCTGTTCGTTCCGACGTCGAACACGTTGCCGGAAAAGGCGTTGCCGCGCAGCACATTGTCCTGCGCGTCGGCCAGCACCCGGACGGCCCATCCATTTCGCATGAAATCGTTGTCCACGATGGAATTGCGGCTCGCGCCTTCCATATGCAGCGCAACCGAGTTGTCGGCAAAGAGATTGTCGCGTACATCGCTGTCCGTGATCTCCTTGAGCAGCAGTCCATATGCGGCACTGCCCTCATTGCGCTCAAACCGATTGCCGACGATGCGCACCTGCTTGGAGTACATGACCGCGACACCGGACTCATTCTCCCGGAACGTATTGCCCTCGTAGCGACACGAATCGGAAAACATGAAATGCAACCCGTACCGGTGACTGTTCTCGCTGATGTTGCGTCGCACCACGCCATGGGTGACGAACTCGAAGTAGATGCCATCGCGATGTCCATCGATGATGTTGTCCTCGAGGACGATGTCGCGGCTGGACCACAAATGCAGTCCGTTGCCTGTGACGGTCTGGGAGCCCGCCATGCCGTGCAGGACGTTGTGTCGCACGAGGCAGGCACTGACGTGTTGCAGATAGATGCCGAAGAGGGTGTTCTCGAACCGATTGAACTCGATGAGGCACCCGGCCGATTCGATGACGCGCAAGGCCGCGCGGTCCGTGGCCTGGCTGGTGCCGGTATTGCGAAAGGTCATTCCCCGTATGGTGACGGAGTCGGCGCCAACCACCAGCAGTTCGCGCACGCCCTCGCCGTCCAACACGGCGCCGCTGTCACCGAGCAGGGTCAGCGGTTGTCGAACGACAATCGTCGTTTCGGCGTAGACGCCGGGACGCACGCGAACCACGCCGGCGCGGGATACCAGACGTACGGCTTCCGCAATCGTGTGCACCCCTCGCGCGGAGGCCGAGGTCACCGAGCGCGGCGTGACGAAAACGGTATCGCGTGCGCGCGCGACCGACTGCGCGGGGAGCAGGGCGGGGCCCATCACGAGCATCAGGACGCCCACCGCGCGCGATCGAAACATGGGTGCAATCGACGCGTGGTGCGGCGAAATCACAAGGTCGGTCAATGTGTATGTGCCGGCGTGGCGGCGGCGGCGCCGGCACCGGATATCGTCAAGTCGACCGGCGCCCCCGTTGGCGCAAACGCGCTCTGGCGAACGACGTTCTGCGCCGCGGGCCAGTCGAGCACTGTTCCGCCGTACGCCTGCCGAAGCGAGTCGGGCGAGGCGGCGACATCAAACGCTGCGAGCTCGCGGCCCATGGGCGAGCGCAATCGGCTCCGATGCAGGAATTTCGCCGTATGTACGTCGATCCAGTGCGACGGGTGCTCGAAATCGGCCACCCAGATGCCCTTGGCCGGCGCGGTCGCGGGGAGACCGGCCACGAATGACGCCAGACATTCGATGGAATCGAATGTCTCGATCTTGCCATGTGAGGTCATCACGATCGCGCCAAACCGTGGGTCGTCGATGGTCATGCGACAATAGCGACAGGCATCTTCGCCCGCAATCAGGGCGCGCGGACCGGAGTCACACGCGCCGATGCTGAGCGCCAACAGGATCGCGCCCGGCACCGACGTCCACGTCCTCACCCGCGGCTCCGCTGGCGTCCGGCACCGGCCACGGATACCGCCGCCGCCGCCGAGAGGATGACACTGGCGATGGCCAGCGCGCCGCCCGTCGCAGGAAGCGATGTCGCGGTGAAATTGAGCAACTTCTTGCTGCCAATCAGCGGTGGCTGATAGGCCATGCCCGAATCTTGATGGGGGCGTGCTCCAGGTCGAGGTTATGCCCGTAGTCGTACTCCCATTTATAAAAGTCGGCCATACCGGCGATGGCGGCGAGGATCAGCACGCCGCTCCACGCCAGCATCAGTCGACGTCGCCCGGCCGCGGCCAGAATGAGTCCGAGGACTGCCATGGCAATCATGCCGGGCCGCATCAGCTTCAATTCCGGAATCTCGTCAGGCTCGATGGTGGCCATCCCGATGTAGTGATTCAGTCCGTTGATATTCTGGAGGTCTGTCGGTTCCACGCCGGCCACCGTGTGCGCCCAGATGTACATCCCCAGTCCTTCAGGATACTGCGGCGCCGTCAGTGAGACCCGCCACAGCGGGAAGAGAACGGAGAACCCGAGGAGCACCGCCGAGAGCGCCAGCAGCAGGCGCCCTCGAACAGTGGCCCGAACGGATGCGCTTCCTGCACCAGGAACCGCACGGCTAGACACAGGCATTACCTCGGCTTCGGCGTCGTCATGGCTGCGGAATGGGGCGCGTCGGTGGGTGTCGGGAGCGAGATCCCTATGGCGGCGGCCCGTGCCACCTGTCCCTTGCTCTTGATCGTATTCGCCGACAGCGGCACGCTGGACCCAACCGGTGACACGCGAACGTATCCCTGCATCTCCTGATGCAGCGCCGAACAGAAGTCGGTGCAGTACATCGGGAACACGCCGATGGATCGGGGAATCCACCGCAGCGTACGCGTCTCGCCTGGCATGATGAGCAACTCGGAGTTCTGAGCGCCCTGAATCGCGAAGCCGTGCGGAATGTCCCAATCCTGCTCGAGATTGGTGACGTGGAACAGCACCGTGTCGCCCACTTGCACGCCTTCGCTGTTGTCTGGCGCGAAGTGCGATCGAATGGCGGTCATGCGAACATGCACCACCTTGCCTTTGCGTTCGACGCCCGTTTCACGCTCGGATTTCGACACCTGCGGGTGGGTGTTCTCGGCGAGCTTGAAGTACTTCACCTGCTGCTTCGTGATCTTCGACGCCTCGATGACGTTCGCATAATGCGGTTCGCCGGTGGTGGGGAAGTCGAGGATGAGCTTCATCTTGTCGCCGGAGATGTCATACAACTGGGCCGACTGCGCCAACTCCGGACCCGTGGGCAGATACCGGTCCTTGGTGATCTTGTTCATCGCCACCGCGTACTTGCCGGCTGGCTTCGTGGTGCCGCCGCCGGGAATCATGAGATGTCCGACTGAATAGAACGTCGGCGTGCGATCCACCACCTCCCAGGTGCCCAGCTTCCATTTCACGATCTCAGACGAGATGAAGATGGAGGTGTAGGCGTAGCCCTTGCCGTCGAATTCCGTGTGCAGCGGGCCCAGTCCCGGGTCCTTGACTTCGCCGGCGAGGACGGACTCGTACTTGAACACGGGTATCCCCTGAACCTCCGTTTCGAACGCCTTGTCGGCGATCGCCTTCATCATCTTGCTGAACGAGTGGACGGGGATCACGGTCGCGAGCTTGCCGCCGGCCACGATGTATTCGCCCGTCGGGTCCACATCGACACCATGCGGCGATTTGGGTGTCGGCAGGAAGTAGATCGACCCCGGGCAAGCGGCCGGAGTCAGCATGGTAACGCCCTTCTTGACCTCGGAGCGCGCCACGCGACTGAACTTGTCCATCACGTTGTGCACGTATTCCGACGGCCACTTCTCGCCCTTGCCGCTCTGCGCACAGGCCTCCAACGACTTCCAGTTGATCGCGGCGACGAAGTCCTTGTCATTCTTGGACGCGTTGATCTCGAGTTTCTCGTAGGCCTGCTCGGTATTGTACGAGGTGAAGAAGACCCAATCCTTTGACGGTCCCTTGCCGGCCCGCGCCAGGTCGTAGTCGAAGCCGGGCACCAGAAACTGGAAGGCGACATCCATCTTGCCATCGTCGCCGGCTTTGATAAAGCTGATGGTGCCCTTGAACGACTTCTTGAAATCGGTGATAGGCACGTCGGCCTGCGGGATCGGGATCGAGAACCGGGTCGAGGCAATCACATACTCGGTGTTCGACGTGATATACGGCGATCCGTGGTTGCCACCGGAGTTCGGAATCTGCAGGATTTCGGAGGCTTCGAAGTTGGTCAGGTCCACGCGCGCCACGCGCGGTGTGTTGTTGGCATTGACGAACAGCCAGCGACCGTCGTCTTCGCCATTGGTTTGCGACAGCGCCGTGTGGTGCAGGTCGTCCCACGGGATGTTGCCGAAGGTCGTCTCCAGCATGGGCTTGGTCTCTTCGGAATACCCCCAGCCATTCTCGGCAAATTGCGAGAACACGGGAACGATCTTCAGCAGACGGCCCGACGGGAGCCCGTAGACGCCGATCTGCCCGTTGAATCCCCCAGACAGGAACGCATAGAACTCGTCGTACTGCCCGGGTGCCACGTAGGACTTCGTCGCGGCATCCGAACCGCCAATGGCGCCGGCGGGCCGATTCGCCGGTGCGCAGGCGTAACTGTACAGCACCAATGCAGCAACCGATGCGGCCGCCGCAAACCAGCCGGTGCGACGCGTGATGGACATGGAACAAGCCCCGAGAGCGATAGGTGATCGAGGAACGTTCAGCGGGACGCCGACGGCGCCCGTGAGGTTCGAGACCGAATCTCGGATATGAGATACTAGAATGAAGTCAGCGAAACGCCGAATCATCCTCAGGGATACCCCGACGGAACCGACGGCGGTGGCCAATACGTTCACCTGCCATGCACCTGACACGCTTCAGCGACAATGCCTTGCGCTGCCTCATGGTACTTGGACTCGAACCGGAACGGGCCGTGCCCGTCCCGGAAATCGCCGAGCGCATGAACATGTCGTACGAGCATCTGGTGAAGATCGTGCAACGCCTGTCGGCACTGGGCTACGTGGAGACCGTGCGCGGACGACATGGTGGGGCGCGGCTGAGCATCGAGCCGTCCACTCTGTCGCTGGGCACGCTGATTCGTCAAACCGAGGAGAATCTGGCGTTGGTCGACTGTTTCGATCCGACGCACCGCTCCTGTCCCATTGCCAGTGCCTGTCGTCTGGCCACGGTCCTCGATGATGCGCTGTCCGCGTTCTTCGCGGTGCTCGACGCCAAGACCCTGGAAGACGTGCTGAAACCGCGGCGGGAGTTACTGCGCCTGATGCAGACCGCCTCGGTCAGCGTCTAGGCGTCGCTGCCGGAAAGGCTGACGGAGGTTGCCGAGTCCGCGTGCTGCAGCAGGGTGAGGACCTCAGCGGCCGTAGTCGCGCCGCGGTCACGCGCATACCAGGTGCGAATCGCGCGATAACGGTCGGACTTCTCCATCTCCAGTCCGTCGCGTAACACCCACGCTTCCAGCGCCGACGGGCGCGGCCCCCACCAACCGTACTCGTTGCCGTTGGCGCCGTAGGCGATGACCACCGGGATCGCGCGCGCCGTGCCGGTCAAGTGGGCGTCCATCAACTGGTCATGTTCGTCACGACGGACCACGCGCAGCACCACCGCCGGCGTCGCCTCTACAAGCCGCATCACCACGGGGATCGTGTGAATGGCGTCGCCGCACCAGTCTTCCAGCAGCACGAGCAGGCGCAGCGGATGCGCCAGCGACCCGGCGGCGAGGCGATGTGCATCACTGATGCGGGCGAGGCGGCGCGTGGTCATCCACAACTCCTGATGCACGGTGGCCTGCGCGATGAAGTCGTCCAGCGACCGCGCGGAGTCCCATGTGGCCTCGTGCATTCGCACCCCAGCTGTCGATACCAGATGCACGCAGCTGCCGACGGGTCGGGGATACTCGCTGGTAAACGACTCGGTGGACTCGGTCACGGCCGTTCCAGGACCGTCAGCATGGCCCGCGTGAAGGCCGGCAGATCCTTGGGCACTCGCGCGCTCACCAGATTGCCGTCGATCACGGACGGCGCGTCGACCCAGGTGGCACCGGCGTTGATCACGTCGTCGCGAATGCCGACCGTCGACGTGAGCGTCCGACCGCGCACGATGCCTGCTGAAATGAGAATCCACGGCCCGTGACAAATCGTGGCGACCAATCCATTGGCCTCATTGACTGACTGCACCAACCGCAGCACGTGCGGATCGCGGCGAAGCTTGTCCGGCGCCCATCCGCCGGGCGCGAGAATGCCGCAGAGTGTGGCCGGGTCGATCTCGTCGGCCGACGCGTCCATGGTGGCCGGATAGCCCCACTTGCCCAGATACTTCGTCTCCCCCATGCCGACGAGCGGCGTGTGATAACCGGCTTCTTCGAGTCGAAGCTTGGGATACCAGACTTCCAGGTCTTCGTATTCGGGTCCGACGAGGATGGCGATCGTGCCGCTTGGCATGCTGGGCGAATGGAGGGGATGATCTATTCTGGGGCGAGGTCACTCGGCGACGTGACCGCGAGGGCCGTCGCACCATACCCACCCTTACGGATCTTTGAAGCTAGTCATCGCGATCATCCGTCCGGAAAAGCCAGCCGACGTGATGCGGGCGCGCGGTGTCGAGGCCGATAGATCATTGCCAGGCCCCTCGACCCCAAAGGTCGCATTCGAACAGGCACACACAAAACCATCCATCCAAGCATTGATCCGAGTGAACTTGCTACTCGCCGTTGGCCTTTGGTGACTCGGTCGTCCTGCCGACACACGAGGTGTTGGTGCCTCGCGGGGGAGCGCAGAGTCTGACGGCGCCTACCGGTGTCTCGCCCGGTGACGCGCCGTCGTGTGGCGTCACTTCTTGGCGAACGCGTCCTGGACCCAGGTAAGCGGGATCATGAACAGCGGCGTCAGCAGCAGTCCGAGCAAGATGTTGATCCACGTGATCGCCATATAATAGGCGGTCATGCCGAGCGCTGCCCAGATGGTGCCGAATACTCCGTGATGTTCCACGACGTTCTCTCCGACGAAGTGCGGGCAATCGCGCGAACCCGTGGCGCGACCGCAGGAAGTGCGCGGGTAGGATAGCCGAGTTGCCGCCGCGAAGGTAGGGGGGTGATCGATACCGAGCACCCCGATGGTTTGTGTCCAGTGGCCGGTACCCAGTTGACGGCGGGAGTTCAGTGGGCAATCAGTCAGTGATGACGTCTGAAGATCGGCCCATGGGCGGTGGGCGGGCATCGGTGACTGACGATTCGTCGCACGCAGGGTCGGGGATACGGTACCCACGGCAGCGCTGCTCCGCGCGTCACTCGACGTCGCGCTCAGCCGGTCCTCGGGCCCGCTGGTGTTGGCGGTGTCCGGCGGCCGGGATTCCATGACCATGATGCACGCGTTCGCGCGGTGGGCGCCCGATCGGTTGGCCGCCGTGGCGACGTTTGATCACGGCACGGGTGGGTATGCCACGGACGCCGCCGCCCACGTGGCAGCCGCCGCACGTCGACTGGGGTTGACCGTGGTGCGGGAGCGGGCGCGTCAGCCGGCGCACTCGGAGGCGGCCTGGCGTGAGGCACGCTGGCGTTTCCTGCGGCGCGTGGCGCGCGCGTTCGGCGCCCGGGTCGCCACGGCGCACACGCGGGACGATCAGGTGGAAACGATCGTGATGCGCCTGTTGCGCGGGTCCGGTCCGCGAGGCTTGGCGTCGCTCGCTGCGCCATCGGACATCGTTCGTCCATGGCTTTCCGTCTCCCGCGCCGAGGTTGCTGGTTGGGCGGCGGCCGAGTCGATCGATTTTCTGGAAGATCCCATGAATGCGTCCCTCGGCTTTCAACGCGGGCGAGTGCGTCACGATCTATTGCCGGCGTTCGAGCGAACGCGGTCAGGCTTTGCGTCAACGATGATTGCCCTTGGTGAGCGCGCCGCGGCCTGGCGACGGGACGTGGAGGCGTATGTCGAGTCGCTGGATGTCAGTCCCGTACGCGCCGGCATCGTGCGGGTTGATGTCGATGCGTTCGATGCCACGACGGACGCTGGGCGGGCCGTTCTGTGGCCCGCTTGCTTTGCGCGCATCGACGTGGTGCTCGATGCGCGGGGAACTCGTGAACTCGTCCGGTTTAGCACGTCGCGTCGTCGTGGTGCTTATGTGGTGGTGGCCGGAGGCGCGGTTGCGATGCGCGTCGGTGTCGGCGCGCATGAGCAATTCGAATTGCGCCGCCCGCCTCCCACGCCAACGGGGGAGTGGAGCTGGGCCGGTGTTGCGGGCCACGTCCCGTCACGACTCGGTGGCTGGCGGTTTCACCGGCTCTCCCCGACGGATGCCCGGGCCGCGTCAACCGATCCGCGCGTGTTCGGTCTCCCGGTCGGTGCGGACGTCACACTGCGCAACTGGCGTTCGGGCGATCGTATCCAAACCGCCGGTGCTCCGGCGGGGCGGCGCGTGACACGATACTTTTCAGATGCACACGTTCCCGCACTTGACCGGTCGGGCTGGCCGGTCGTCCTCGTGGGAGATGCGCTCTTGTGCGTTCCTGGACTTTGCCGCTCCCTTGCGGCCCCGCACCGGCCGGGATGGCCGGACTCGATCTGGTATCGGTGTGAGCGCGAGCCCGACTGACGTAAATGCAGCCAGCAGCCTTCCGGCTGATCCTCGCCTCGATGGGCGCGCGGTCAATCGCGTCGTCTTCGACGCGGCCACCATCGAGCGACGGGTCAGCGAGCTCGGCGCCGACATCACCGCCGCCTACCCGGATGGCGACCTGCTCGTATTGGGCCTGCTCAAGGGCAGTTTCATCTTTCTGAGCGATCTGGTGCGGCACGTCGCCCGGCCGCTGCAAGTCGATTTTCTGGTCGCATCGTCCTACGGGGAAGCCATGGAGTCCAGCGGGGTCGTGCGCCTGCTCTACGATCCGGAAACCCAATTGGAGGGTAAACACATTCTGTTGGTGGAAGACATCGTCGATTCCGGTCGGACCCTGAACCGACTCGTCGACCTGTTGACAGAGCGGCAGCCGCGCTCGCTCGAAATCTGCGCCCTGTTGCACAAGCACATCGCGACCGAATTGAGGCACCCCACGCGGTTCGTCGGGTTTGACGCGCCGCACGAGTTTCTGGTGGGCTACGGATTGGACCATGCCGAGAACTTCCGGCATCTGCCGTATGTCGCCAGCCTGCAGTAATCCCGATCCATCAATAGCAGGAACGCGCTACTCTACATGCCAGCACCCATGACGCCGAATCCCAAGAAGCCCATCAACTGGGCGCGACACTCCAAGACGCTGTCTTTCTGGATCCTCGTGATCCTCATCCCGGTGGCGTTCCTGACGTGGTCGGGAGGACGGCAAGTCCAGTCGCCCGAGATCACCTACACGCAGTATCGCCAGCAACTCGAGCTGGGCAACGTGAAAGCGGTCACGTTCCAGCCGGACAACGTCATGCTTGGCGTGTTCAATCAATCGGTCAAGGTTGGACCGCGCGATTCGCGGAACTTCACCGTGCGGATCCCGCAGGGGCTGGCGGCGGCCGAGTCCGATCGCCTGTACGCGCGCGGGGCCCAGGTGTCGGCGCAGGAAGCGCGGGCCAACTTCGGCAGCCTGCTCATCACCATCCTGCCGTATGTCCTGCTGATCGGTTTCTGGATCTTCCTGTTCCGGCAGATGCAGTCAGGTGGCAACAAGGCGTTCTCGTTCGGCAAGAGCAAAGCCAAGCTGCTCACGGGCGATACGCCCAAGATCACGTTTGCGGATGTGGCCGGCGCCGACGAGGCCAAAGTCGAGTTGCAGGAAATCATCGAGTTCCTGAAGGACCCGCAGAAGTTCACCAAGCTGGGTGGACGATTGCCCAAGGGCGCGCTGCTCGTCGGCCCGCCGGGTACCGGCAAGACGCTGCTGGCACGCGCGGTGGCCGGCGAAGCCGGACGCCCGTTCTTCTCCATGTCGGGTTCCGATTTCGTCGAAATGTTTGTCGGCGTCGGCGCGTCTCGCGTGCGCGACCTGTTCGAACAGGGCAAGGCGCAGGCGCCGTGCATCATCTTCATCGATGAAATCGACGCCGTCGGTCGCCACCGTGGCGGCGGTATCGGCGGTGGCCACGACGAGCGCGAGCAAACGCTCAACCAGTTGCTGGTGGAGATGGATGGCTTCGAGTCCAACGACGGCGTGATCCTGATTGCCGCCACCAATCGTCCCGATGTGCTCGATCCCGCGCTGCTGCGACCCGGTCGATTCGACCGGCAGATCGTAGTCGACCTGCCCGATTTGCGCGGCCGCGACGGCATCTTGAAAGTGCATCTGCGCAACAAGCCGCAGGCGGACGACGTGAGTGTGACCGCGCTCGCGCGCGGCACGCCGGGAATGGCAGGCGCTGATCTGGCCAACCTCGTCAACGAAGGCGCGCTGCTGGCGGCCCGGAAGGGGCATGACAAGATCTACATGAGTGATCTTGAAGAGGCGAAGGATCGCGTCATGCTGGGTGCCGAACGCAAGTCGCTGGTCATGAAGGATGACGAACGTCGGCTCACCGCTTTCCATGAAGCGGGCCACGCCGTCTGTGCCATGGTGGTGAAAGGCAATGACCCGTTGCACAAGGTCACCATTGTGCCACGCGGGCGTGCCCTGGGTCTGGCGTTCACCTTGCCCGAGGACGATCGCGTGTCCGTCACGCGCGAACAGCTGGAAGCGCGGTTGGTGATGGCGTACGGTGGTCGCGCGGCGGAAGAAATCGTATTCGGACGCGATCGGGTCACCACAGGCGCGGCCAGCGATATCCAGCAGGCCACCGGCATTGCCCGTCGCTACGTCACGCAGTGGGGACTGTCCGATGCCATCGGACCGATCCTGGTTGGCGACAACGAGCAGGAGCTCTTTCTCGGTCGTGAGCTGCAGTCCCGTCGCGAAGTGTCCGAGCAGACGGCGCAGCTGGTTGATGCGGAAGTGAAGCGGGTGGTCACCGAAGCCCACGCGCGAGCGGTCTCGGTATTGACGGAGAATCGGGCGCTGCTGGATATCGTGGCCACGCAGCTGCTTGAACGCGAGACGCTCACGCGTGAAGACATCCTGGTGCTCAAGGCGGGCAAGGAACTGCCGCCCCGGTTGCCACCCGATGCCCCGCCTGCCTCGGCGTATGGCGCGCTGCCGACCATGACGCCAACGCCGCGTCCGGCGGCTCCGCCGCTGCTGGGTGGTCCTGAGGTCGCACCCGCCTGACGCCTCTGGTCAGGCGGAACGGAGCTGACGGCGCGCGGTCCCCCGTGCGCCGCGGCGTCCGACTACCGTCCGCGCTCGTGGCGGGCGGAGTTGCCGGTGTCGTGTTGTTCGCCACCTATCTCTCCACGGCCGCTCCCGACCTCACATTCTGGGACGCGGCGGAGTTTGCGACGGCGGCAAATACCCTTGGCATTCCGCACCCACCCGGCACACCCCTGTGGGTGATGATCGGCCGCGTGGCGGCGCTGGTGTTCAGCAGTGCCGGGCCGGTGCGATCGGTGACATTGCTGTCGGTGTTGGCCAGTGCACTGGCCGGTGGTGTCGGGGCGGCACTGGCCACGCGATGGCTCGGCACTCGCGGCGCCGTTGCGGCCGCCGTGTCTGCCGGCACCATGATGAGTGTGTGGGCCAACGCCACCGAGACGGAAGTGTATGCGGTGGCCTTGCTCTTCTCGCTGATGCTGTTGGCCGCCGGCGAATGCGCCGGCCGCCATGACGCACCGGCGGAATCTCGTACACGTTGGCGCGCCATCATGGTGCTGCTGGTGGCCCTGGCCGTGCCGCTCCATCTGAGCGTGCTGGTGGCACTCCCGGCAGCGGTGGCGTTGGCCTGGCGCGGCGAGGCACCAACGTGGCGTGATCTGGTTGCCTGGGTCGCGCTGCTGATGTTGGGGCTGTCGGCCACCGCAATCCTGCCGATGTTGTCGGCGCGCGCCCCAACTCGATTCCGGCCATCCCGTCACGCTCCGTGCATTGATGGACGTGTTGCAGCGCACGCAGTATGCCGTCGCGGGATTGTGGCCGCGCGTGGCGCCGCTCTGGCTGCAACTGGGCAACGTGTTTGAGTGGGCGGACTGGCAAGTGGCGTACGGACTGCATCCCGAACCACCGCCGGCGCTGGCTCGCTCGCTGCTGTCCGTCGCGTGGGCGTGGCTGGGCATGCTTGGACTCCGGACATTCTGGCGGCACGAACTCCGCGTCGGGCGCGCGATGCTGCTCCTGCTGCTCAGCGGCACCTTTGGTGTGGCGGTATGGCTCAACATGCACGCCGGGCCCTCCTATGGCGTGGGGGTACTACCAGCCGGCGCGGTGCATGAAGCACGCGAGCGCGACTACTTCTTCGTGCTGGGATTCTGGTGCTGGGGATTGTGCGCCGGTGCCGGGATGACGGCCATCGCCAGGCAGTTTGAACGACGCTGGTCTCGACCACTGGCCGTACTGCCCTTTGCGCTGGCCGCGGTGCCGTTGCTGGCCAATCGACCAGTCATGGATCGCACGCGCGAGCCGGTCGCGACCCTTCCGCGTACGTTGGCGCGTCTGCTCCTGGACGCCGTGCCATCAGGTGGCGTGCTCTACACAGCCGGCGACAACGATTCGTTTCCGCTGTGGTATCTGCAGCAGGTGGAGCATGTGCGGCCCGATGTTACGGTCATCACGGTTCCGCTCTTGGGTGCCCGTTGGTATCGCGATCAACTGGTGCGACGAGATGCTTTGCTGCCCGACAAGGCCATTGATCAGTGGTCTGGTCTGGGTGCGGTCCTGCATGCGACGTCTTTGCGCGCCGGTCTGGCCGGTCGACCGATCCGGGTCAGTGTGCTGCTCTCCGCCGGTGATCGGCGCCTGATCGAACCCAGCGCGGGTTGGGCACTGGAGGGTCTTGTCTATGCCCCCAGCTATCAGTTGGTATCGGGGACCGTGGGGCTCACGTTACCAACGCTCATTCGCGCGGGTGAACAGGTGCCACCGTCGGCGCTGGGAGCGCTGCCGACCGACGCCGACCCGGCGGCCGAGCAAGTGCAGGGGATGCTGCGTTGCACACAGGTGCGGACACTGACGGACCCGTTACTTGTGGCCACCTGTAACGGTAGCTAAGTTCTTATGCTATGCCAATTTCGGACTCCACGGTCTCTCGGTTCGACGCGGAGGTTTCGTCGCGGGTGGTCGAGGTCCGCGAGCGTATCGCGGCGGCGACCGCGCGAGGCGGGCATGGACAGGCGGTGACCTTGGTGGCGGTGACGAAGACGCACGGTCCCGAAGCGGTCCTGGCGGCATGGCGTGCCGGTGTGCATGACGTCGGTGAGAACCGCGTGCAGGAAGCGGAAGACAAAATGGCTCGGGTCGACGTGCCGGTGCGCTGGCACTTGATCGGTCATCTGCAACGCAACAAGGCCAGGGCGGCGACGCGCTTTGCGTTGGTGCATGGCGTGGATAGCGAACGACTGGCCGACGCGCTGGATCAGGCGGCGCGTGCGGCCGCACGGACGCTCGACGTCCTGATGCAGGTGAATATCAGCGGTGAAGACACCAAGAGCGGCGTCGAACCTGGCGCCGTTTCGGCACTCGCGGAACGATGGCACGCCTTGCGAAATCTGCGGGTGATGGGTGCCATGGTGATGGCGCCGCTTGACGCACCGGAGGCCGTGTTGCGCGCAGTGTTTGCCGGGGCCCGGCACGCCCGGACGGTGTTGCAGCACGCGGGACATCCGGCGCCGTGGCTCTCCATGGGGATGTCCGGGGACTACGAAATCGCGATTGAGGAAGGGGCCACGCACGTGCGGCTGGGCACGGTACTCTTCGGCAGTCGGGTGTCGCCGACGTGATGTCACCGCACCTTCCTTTCGGCGCTCATTTCCGGAGCAACGCATGACGGACGACGCCTTTCATCTGACGGCCCTCGATGTCAGACGCTATGACTTTGGCAACGCGCTGCGTGGCTACGATCGCGCGCGCGTCGACCAGTTCCGCGATCAGGTGGCCGAGGAAATTGAACGACTGACGCGCGCGAATCAGGAGCTTGACCAGAAGGCGCGGAATTTCCACGAACAGCTGAAATCGTTTCGCGATCGCGACAAGGCACTCAACGATGCGTTGGTGAGTGCCCAGCAACTGCGCGGCGAGATCCGCGAACAGGCGGAACGGGAAGCGCAACTGATCGTGCGGGAAGCGCGCGCCGAAGCCGACAAGGGGCTGCAACAAGTGCGGGATGATGTGCGCCGCGCGCAGGACGCGCTGCAGCAGTTGTGGCGCACGCGACGCGGGTATCTGGCGCAATTGCGGAATCAGGTCGAACGGCAACTCACCGAGCTGGTGGCCTCAGAAGAGGAACCACCTCCGCCCGGCGTGCAGACGCGCGAGGGGCGCGGCGCGCCGGCCGCCGACGCGTCGCCGTCGGCGGCGCCGGATATCCCCCCCGAAACGGAACCCATGCTCAAGGAGCTGCGCGAACTGCCACCGCGTGGCAGTGCTCCGACCCCATCGTGGCTGGACGTGGTGGACGATTGACCCAGAAGAAACCGGAATCGTACCCGCAGCTCCAATACACGCAGGAACATCAGCGCGTCGGTCTCGCGCATCCGGCATTGGGGCTGCACGCGCGCGAGCGGGTGGAGGCCTGCGCCCAGGCCATCCGGGCGCGATTCGCCACGCCTATCGATGCCGCCATCATCCTCGGGACCGGACTCGGCGCGCTCGCTGACGAAATCGCGGTGGAGCAGTCGATCGACTATCGCGACTTGCCGAACTTCCCGTTGTCGACCGTCGAATCACACAGCGGGCGGCTGCTCTGCGGCACGCTGAGTGGCAAGACCGTCGTGGCCATGCAGGGGCGGTTCCATCGGTACGAAGGCTATTCCCTGCAGCAGGTGACCTTCCCCATTCGCGTGCTGCGGGCGCTTGGGGCGGAAACGCTGGTGGTGAGCAATGCCTGCGGCGGGATGCATCCGCTCTGGGCGCCGGGCAACCTGATGCTGATTGCCGATCATCTCAACCTGCTGGGTGATAATCCGCTGATCGGTCCGAATGACGATGCCATGGGACCGCGCTTTCCCGACATGTCGGAACCCTACGACGTGGGGTTGCGACAGATAGCCCGCGAGGTGGCCGTGGCCAACGGCATCACGCTGCGCGAAGGCGTGTATGCCGCCGTGCAGGGTCCCAATCTCGAAACGCGCGCCGAGTACCGCTTTCTGCGCGCGGTCGGCGCTGATGTCGTTGGTATGTCCACCGTGCCGGAAGTGATTGTAGCCCGTCACGGCGGCATGCGCGTGCTGGGTCTCTCCATCATCACCGATCAGTGTCTGCCCGACGCTCTCGAGCCGGCCACGGTGGCCAGGATCATCGACGTGGCGCGTGCGGCCGAGCCGCAACTGACCGCCGTGGTCAAGGGCGTCATCGCCCGCCTCTGAATTCCGCTCCGCGCTCCCGTTCGACATTGTCCGCCATCGATTGACTCCACGCATTCCGCACACATGACCGCACCGCTGTACCCACTCCTGCCGGATCTCGGCGCCGATGCCTTCGAGCAGGACCTGCTCGCGCGCTGGGACGCCGAGCATCTGTTTGAAACCGCACAGGCGGCGCGCGCCGGCGCGCCGCCGTTCGTCTTCTTCGAAGGTCCGCCAACGGCCAACGGGCGACCGGGCATTCACCACGTGTTTGCGCGCACGGTGAAGGACCTGTTCTGCCGGCATCGGGCGATGCAGGGACACTTTGTGCCGCGCAAAGCGGGCTGGGATACGCACGGCTTGCCGGTGGAAATCGAGGTCGAGAAGGAACTGCAGCGCGAGGCGGCTGAGCGCGATGGCGTCGATGCGTCGGCGTCGGCGACGCTGGGCGGCAAGCAGCTGATCGAACAGGTTGGTGTGGCGGAGTTCAATCGCCGATGCCGCGAGAACGTCTGGAAGTATCGGGGTGAATGGGAAAAGCTGTCGCAACGTACCGCGTACTGGCTGGACTATGGCGATCCGTATGTCACGTATTCCAACAACTATGTGGAAAGCGTGTGGTGGGCGCTGCGCACGCTGCACGACAAGGGACTCCTGTTCCGCGGGCACAAGATCCTGCCGTATTGCGCACGGTGCGGCACCGCGCTGTCCAGTCACGAAGTGGCGCAGGGTTACGACGATGTCGACGATCCGAGCGTGTATATCGCGCTCGACCTGCTTGACGCGGACGGTCACGCCGCGCCCGGTGCGCGCCGTCGAATCCTCGTGTGGACCACGACGCCGTGGACCCTGGTGTCCAACACGGCGCTGGCGGTCCACCCGGAATTGCACTACGCCGAATTGCGCAAGAAGAGCGGCGTCGACTGGACCGTGCTGCTGGCCGAATCGCGTGTTCCGGCGGTGCTGGGCGTCGATTGGGCCGATCGATGGGATGTGGTCGCCACGCATCGCGGCGCGGAGTTGACCGGGCTGCGCTATCAGCGTCCGTTGGACTGGGTGCCGTATCCTGAGGAGGGACGCCACGAAATCATCGTGGCCGAGGATTTCGTGTCGGCCGACGACGGTACCGGCGTGGTGCATATGTCCCCGGCCTTTGGGGCTGACGACTACGCGGCGGGGCAGCGACACGGTCTGGCGTTCGTCCAGCCGGTGACCGCGCGCGGCGAGTTCGCGGCGGAGGTGCCGGTGGTGGGCGGCGTGTTCGTGAAAGAGGCCGACACGCGCATCATCGAAGTCCTGCGTGACCGCGATGTGCTGTGGAAGGCGTCGACGCTGACGCACTCGTATCCGCACTGCTGGCGCTGCGGCACGCCGCTGCTGTACTACGCGCGCGGATCGTGGTTCGTGCGCACCACCGCCGTGAAGGACGATCTGCTGGCGCGCAACGCCTCGGTGAATTGGAATCCCGCCGAGATGGGCAGCGGCCGGTTCGGCGAGTGGCTGTCGAACAACGTCGACTGGGCCATTTCCCGTGACCGATACTGGGGTTCGCCGCTCCCGGTGTGGATCAACGATGAAGATCCCACCGAAGTCGATGTGCTGGGTAGCTACGCCGATCTGGCCGAACGGATCGGGCGGCCGTTGCCCGACGACTTCGATCCGCACAAACCCTATATCGACGCCTACGCCTGGCCCTCGCCGACCGGCACGGGCACCATGCGTCGCGTCCCCGAAGTCATCGATGCCTGGTTCGACTCCGGATCGATGCCGTTTGCGCAGTGGCATTATCCGTTCGAGAATCACGACATGGTCGCCGCGCAGTATCCGGCCGACTACATCGCCGAAGGTGTCGATCAGACCCGCGGCTGGTTCTATTCGTTATTGGCCATCGCCACGGGGCTGGGCGACGCGCTGCCCAACAATCACGCGGGGACCGCGGCGCCGTATCGCAACGTGGTGGTGAACGATCTCGTGCTCGACGCCACCGGACAGAAGATGTCCAAGAGCAAGGGCAACGTGGTCAATCCGTGGGAGGTGCTGTCGCGCCATGGGGCCGATGCCGTGCGGCTCTTCCTGGTGGCGTCGAGTCAGGTGTGGGTGCCGCGCCGATTCGACGAGAACGCCATCCGCGAGATCGCCGGACGATTCCTGCTCACCTTCCGGAATGTCTACAACGGCATCTTTGCCCAGTACGCGAATTTCGGATGGACGCCCAGTGCGCGTGATCCGGCCGTGGCCGATCGACCACTGCTGGACCGGTGGATCCTGTCGCGGTTGGCACGCGTAGAAGCCGACGTCGATCGCCATCTCACGGCCTACGATGCGACGGTGGCCGCGCGACGAATCATGGAGTTCGTCGATGACGACGTGTCCAAGTGGTACGTGCGCCTGTCGCGCAACCGCTTCTACGACGTGGCGAGTGACGACAATCGCGCCGCATTCGCCACGTTGCACGAAGTGTTGACGGTGACCTGTCGCCTGCTGGCGCCGATTGCGCCGTTCATGACCGACGCCGTCCATCGCGCGTTGACCGGCACGTCGGTGCATCTCGCGTCGTTCACGCGTGGTCGTGACAGCGCCGGTGTCGCCGCGGCGACGGACGAGGCGCTGGAATCGTCCATGCAGGATATCCGGAAACTCGTCACGCTGGCCCACGCGGCGCGCGATGCCGCTGAGGTGAAAGTGCGGCAGCCGCTGCCGTCCATGCAGTGCGTGGTGCCCGGCGACCCCACCGGCGCGGCAGCCTTGTCGTCGTTGCTGGCGGCTGAGCTGAATGTGAAACGGGTGGAGTTTGTGACGTCGACCGACGCCCTCGTCGCGCTCGAGGCCAAGGCCAATTTCCGCACCTTGGGGAAGAAGTTCGGCAAGGAGACGCCCCAAGTGGCGGCGGCGGTGACGGCACTCGAGGCGGCCAAGCTTCGTGCGCTGGCGGCCGGAAACTCGGTCACGATTACCGTTTTGGGTGTTGACCGCTTGATCGAGCCGGACGACGTCGCCATCATCCGGCGCGCATCCGGCGCTGCCGTGGTCCAGGAGGACGCTGGATACGGCGTGGCACTCGATGCCACAGTGACGCCGGAATTGCGTGCCGAGGGGTTGGCACGTGAGATCATCAGCCGGGTACAGCGGCTGCGGAAGGAAGCCCGGCTCGATGTCAGCGACCGGATCGTGCTGGCCGTGGCGGGGGACGACGAATTGCACCGTGCGCTCATCGAGCATCGCGAGCGGCTGGCCGATGACGTGCTGGCCGTCGGGGTGCTCATCGGGGAGGAAGCAGGGACACCGTTCGGCCGTACGGCGAATGGTGACACGTGGACCGCGACTCAGGTGGTGGACGTTGAAGGACGTTCCGTGCTGCTCGCGCTCAGAAAGGACGGGGTGTGATGGCGAGTTCGAAAGAGGCATCGAAAGATGTCAAGAAACCAAAACCGATGCCCAAGAAGCAGCTGGCGCACTTTGAGAAGCGACTCCTCGAAGAGCGGAAGCGCGTAATCAAGGAACTCGGCCACCACGGCGACACTTTCGGTCCCAACGGCGAGGCCGATGGTGACACGAGCGCGTATTCGTTCCACATGGCCGATCAGGGCACCGACGCGATGGAACGTGAAAAAGCGTTCCTGTTCGCGTCGCAGGAGGGGCGGTTCCTGTGGCATATCGATCAGGCGCTGCGGCGGCTGTACAAGTCGCCGGAGACGTTCGGCAAGTGTCATCAGTGCGGAAACGATGTCGCGTTCGAACGACTCGATGCGCTGCCGCACGCGCGCTTCTGCATCGCCTGCAAGCAGCGCGAGGAAGACGCGAAAAAGGCATGACGTGAAGGCGCTCTTCTCCTGGCCCGTGCTCCTCGTGGTCGTCGCCCTCGATCGGGTGACGAAAATGCTGGCGGAAACACTCTTGCCCCCCAACGGATTTCCGGAACGGGTCATGGGCGATGCCGTGCGATTGGCGCTGGTCTACAATCCGGGCGCCGCATTCGGGTTGTACCTCGGCAGTTACTCGCGCTGGATCTTCATGGCGCTGACGCTGGGCGCATTGGTGATCCTGTGGCGCTTGTACCGTCAAACGGCGGCGACCGAGCACGTGCGGGCGTTGGCGATCGCGCTCGTGGCCTCGGGCGCGATCGGTAATCTCCTCGACCGGCTCCGATCGGATCGGGGCGTCGTGGATTTCATCGACGTCGGCGTGGGGCTGCATCGGTGGCCCACGTTCAATGTGGCCGACATGGCGGTGAGCGGCGGCGCATTCCTGCTGGCGTACGTGCTCTGGGGTGAAGAGCAGCGGGAATCGGCAACGGTGGTCACGTCCGGGACCGATCGGTCGTCATCGGGCAGCGTGGAGGCCCCATGAGTGCGTCCATCCCTGAATCCCCGCACGCGCTGGCGCCGTCGGCGGCCCGGACGTGGCCCTTCTGGGTGATCGTGGCCAGCGTGACGGCCGTTGACTTCGTGACGAAGGCGTGGGCCGTGGACGCCTTGTCGCCGCGGCACATCCCGCATCGCATTGTCGGTGACGTGGTGCGCTTCACGCTGGCGTACAATCCGGGAGCGGCGTTCGGCATGCACCTCGGTCCCGCGTCGCGATGGATCTTTGCCGGGCTCAGTATCGTCATCATCGGCGTGCTGCTGCGAGCCACCGCCGACCTGACGCGCAGCTCGCGACTGGCCGCGGTTGGCGTGCCCATCGTGATTGGTGGCGCGATCGGCAACCTGCTCGATCGCATTCTGCAGCGCGATGGCGTCGTCGACTTCATTGATATCGGCGTTGGCAACGTGCGTTTCTGGACATTCAACGGCGCTGATTCGGCAGTGACAATCGGCGCGATCTGCCTCGTGTTGGCACTGTGGCAGCAGGAAAAGGAACAATTGGCTCTCGAACGCAGCCGCAGCTCCTCTGGCGACACTACACGCGACGATCAGGCGGCCCGCCAGTCGCGCTCGTGACATCGGCCGACTCCGGAGAGAAACGGGCGACGACCCGCGAATTTGTCGTGGCCGATGGCGCGCTCGAACGACTCGATCTCCTGGTGGCGCGGGAGTGCGCGCTATCCCGCACGCAGGCCGCAACGCTGATCGCCAATGGCCACGTGACCGTCAACAAGAAGGCGGAACGCGCGTCATATCGGGGCGAAGCACAGGATCACATCGTGGTCACGATTCCGCCGCCGCCCGGACGCGATATCCTCCCGGAATCGATTCCGCTGTCGATTGTCTACGAGGATGACGATCTCGTGGTGGTGGACAAAGCGGCCGGCATGGTGGTGCACCCCGCGCCCGGCAACTGGACGGGTACGTTGGTCAATGCGCTGATGGCGCGTGGTGAGCCACTGGCGGAGGGCGGAGGCGCGGAGCGGGCGGGGCTGGTCCATCGCCTGGACAAGGACACATCGGGGCTGCTTCTGGTGGCCAAGTCGGAGATCGCCCATCGCACGCTCAGTGCCGCGCTGGCGGCCCGACGTATCACGCGCCGCTATGCCGCCCTCACCTGGGGGCACCTGACGGCCGACTCCATCACGGTGGATAAGCCGATTGCGCGTGATCCGCGGGACCGGACGCGCATGGCGATCGTCCAGGATGGGAGGGTGGCGAAGACCATTTTCACCCGCCTCGCCCGATTTGATTCGGTGGACCTGTTGCGGGCGCACCTGCATACCGGGCGCACCCATCAGATTCGCGTGCACCTCGCGTCGATTGGGCATCCGGTGGTTGGTGACGATACCTATGGAGGTGGGGGAGGGCGTCGTCTCGCCCTCCTTCCTCCCAAACGGCATTTCCTGCATGCGGCCTGGCTGCGATTTCGTCATCCCGTGTCGGGTGTGCTGATCGACCTGCGATCACCGTTGCCCCTCGATCTGAAACGATCGTTGGCCGCGTTGAGCGGGATGCCCGAACTCGCTGCGCACCAGGACCCTCTCGATGAACTCGGCTTCTATTCCACCGCAGATGGCGACGCGACCGGCGATACCGCCGGTGCCAGCGCCAGCGATTCCGCCGGGACGGACGCTCCCTAGCGTTTTCGGGGACGCCGACGACGACGAGCAGCACGCCCGGGTCCTGGTGGTGTGCGTCGGTGCGAACCTGTACGGAATCCCGGTCGAACAAGTGCGCGAGGTGTTTCGGGGCGAGCGGGTCACTCGGGTGCCAGGAGCACCGGCCCTGGTTCGGGGCATCGTCAACGTGCGGGGCGGGGTGGGCACCGTGCTGGGACTCGCCGTTCTGCTTGGTGCAGCTCGTGCCGTTACGTCCTCGTCGGTCGTCCTTCTGGAGCACGGATCCCGCCTGATCGGGCTGGCCGTGGACGCGGTACGCGATGTGCGCGCCCAGGACGACACCCCGGCTGATGCCGGAGCGTCCGGGCACGCGGTCGTCACGCCGCTCGACGCGGTCGCGCTCTGCGCGCCGCATCTGCTCTCTTCCGAGGAGATGGGACGGTGAGCCGGACTGTGCTGATCTGTGACGATGCGATCTTCATGCGCACGATGGTGGGGGATATTCTCCAGCAGGCGGGCTTTGAGATCGTCGGGGAAGCGGAGACGGGCGTGCAGGCGGTGGAGAAGTACCGACTGCTCCGACCCGATCTGGTGACCATGGATATCGTGATGCCCGATATGGGCGGCATCGATGCGGTGCGCGAGATCACGAAACAGGATCCGACCGCGCGCATTCTCATGTGCAGCGCGATGGGACAGCAGGCGCTGGTGGTGGAGGCGATCCAGGCCGGTGCCAAGGACTTCGTGGTGAAACCGTTCCAGCCCAGTCGTGTGCTCGAAGCGGTCAACCGGGTGCTCGCGGCGTAGGCCGCGTCCTGACCACCGGCTGGTCGACATGGACCAGACCCGCTACGCCGAGCTGTTTCGCGCGGAGGCACGCGAACACCTGGCTGAACTCGACACGACGCTGTTGGCCTTCGAGCAGCAGGCCGACCCGGAGCACGTCGGCACGCTGTTCCGGAGCACGCACACCATCAAGGGGATGGCCGCGGCGATGGGATATGGCGCGGTCGAGCAACTGTCGCATGCGCTGGAATCGCTGCTCGACACCATGCGAAGCGGCGACGCGCCTGTCGACCAGACGTTGGTCGCGCTGCTGTTCGAAGGCACGGACGCGCTGCGCGCCAGCGTCGATGAAGCGGTTGCGGGTCGCGGCGATGTGATTCCTGCCGCGCTCACGCCATTGCTGCAGCGACTGGGCGCGCCACGCGAGCCGAGACCGCTCGCCGCGCTCGCCAGCGTCGCCTCGCCGAACGATGGACTCGCGGGATTGACCCACGGCGCACAGTTCGACGAGATCCCGCCCGCGACGGAGCGTCGCGAGACGATGACGGAGGATCTCGCAATCGCCGTGCGTCTGACGGCTGACTGTCCGCTCAAGGGTGTGCGCGCGTTGCTGGTGTTGGGGCGGCTTGAGCCGCTTGGCGTCGTCCTGCGGATTGACCCGCCACAGGCGTCCTGGCACGGCGACACCTTCGACGGTGCGTTCACGGTGTCGCTGCGGTCCGCGACGGCGGCCGACGCCCTGGAGGAGGCCGCGCGCGCTGCCGGTGACGTCGCGCGGGTCAGCGTCAGCGCCATCCATGCAACGCCACAGCGCGACGGCGCCGGCGACGCGCTGCGCACCGTCCGCGTCGATCGCCGCCGACTGGACACGCTGCTCGATCTGGTGGGTGAATTGGTGATCACCAGAGACCGCCTGTTGCGCATTGCCGAAGAGAGTGACCACTCCTCGACCCGGGCGCTGACGCGTGCCGCGCACGAAACCGCGCGCTTGATCAGTGCGCTGCAGGATGAGGTGGTGCAGGCGCGCATGGTGCCGGTTGGGCAGGTGTTCGATCGTTTTCCCCGACTCGTGCGGGACATTGCGCGGGAGCTTGGGAAGGACGTGCACTTCGTGACCGAAGGGCGGGAGATCGAACTCGATCGATCGCTGCTCGATGCGATCGGCGATCCGATTATCCACCTGCTGCGGAACGCGCTCGATCACGGGCTTGAGGATGCGGAAACGCGCCGCGCCGCCGGCAAGGCGCCGACCGGAACGCTGACGCTGCGCGCGGCGCGCGATCGCGCGGCCGTGATCCTGCAGGTGGAGGACGATGGTCGCGGCATCGACCGCGATGTCATCCTGCGTCGTGCGCATCAACAGGGACTGTTGCCGGACAGCGTCGCCACGTTGGATGACGATGCCCTGCTGCAGGTCCTGGCATACGCGGGGTTCTCCACGGCGCGCTCCGTCACGGCCGTGTCCGGACGCGGCGTTGGCGTGGACATTGTCGCCACGCGCGTGCGCGCGCTGGGTGGTGCGCTGGAGATCGAGACGCTGCAGGGACAGGGCACGGTCTTCACACTGCGCCTGCCGGTGACATTGGCCATCGCTCGCGCCCTGCTGGTCGATGTGGCCGGATCGACGTACGCCATTCCCGCAGACCACGTGCTGGAAGCGCTGGCGTACGATCCCGGCACACTCGTCACCGTGGCGGAACGCGAATCGGTGACGGTGCGCGAGGAAGTGGTGCCGATTGTGCATCTCCGGGAGCGCTTTGGCCTCGAGCGACGCCGGGACGATCTGTATCTGGCGGTGGTCGAAGTGGCCGGTCGACGCACGGCACTGGCGGTCGATGCGCTGGTGGCCCAACAGGACATCGTCGTGAAATCGTTTGATGCGGTGCGCGGCAGTGAACCGTGGTTCAGCGGGGCCACGGTGCTCGGTGACGGGACGCCGGCACTCATCGTCGATCTGGGCAGCCTCACATGATCGCCTCGTTCGAGCCGACGGGCTGCGCAGGGTTCGCCGTACTGAAGCTGGAGACATGATGGAAGCGATCCGCTCGCTGAAGACAATCCAGCTCGACGCGCTCCGCGAAACGGCCAACATCGGCGCCGGGCACGCGGCGACCGCTTTGTCGCAGATGACGGGCAGCACCATCATGATCAAGGTGCCGGCGATCTCGGTGGCGAGCATGGAGGACATGCCGGCGCAGTTCTCGCCCGATGAGGAGCCGGTCGCCGCGGTCCTCATGCATATGCTGGGCGATCTGAGCGGCCGGACGCTGCTGGTGTTTCCGCGACCGACGGTGATGCGACTGGCGGAGTTGATGCTGCGTCGCCCCATCGGGTCGTCACTGGCGCTGGGAGAGCTCGAGTCATCGGCCATCAAGGAGGCCGGCAACATTCTCAGTGGCGCCTATATGAACGCGCTGAGCGACTTTCTGGGCATGCTGCTGTTGCCGTCGCCGCCCACGCTGGTGATCGACATGTCGACGGCGGTGCTCACCAGCGCGTTCGGCGAATTCGCGCCCGACCCGGACGCCATTCTCTGTGTCGAAAGCGAGTTCATACTCACGGAGCTGCAGCACACCCTTCGCGGCTTCTTCCTGCTGCTGCCTGACCCCGCGTCGCTGCAGGTGATGTTGCGCGCGCTGCGTCTGGCCTGAAGGCGCCGATGAGCGGCGGCGAGCCGAACAGGGGCACGCCAGGCGGGCGTGATGTCGAGTTGCTGCGCGCCATGGCCCACCGGATCGATCAACAGGATCCCGGCGCCTTCAACAACCTCGGTGTGCTCTATTTCAGCAAGGGACTCCACGCCGAGGCGGTGGAAGCCTTTCTCCGCGCGCTCGCCCTGGATGCGCGCATGCGCACCGCCGCGCGCAACCTGGAAGTGGCCGCCGCGAAGCCGGGGGCGTGTGATGCGCGACTGTTGACGCTCAACGTCCAACTGGCCGACCATCCACACGACACGTCTGCCCGACGGGATCGCGCACGACTGCTGCGCCTGATCGGTCGGAATGAGGACGCCACGCGGCAGCTTGATGCGCTCATCGCCGAGGATCCCGACGATGGCGCGTCGCTGTTCGAGCGCGGTCTGGTGGAACAGCGCGCGGGCGATCTGCGTCGGGCGCAACGCTGGTTTGAACGTGCCGTCAATGCACTGACGGACGATCCGGTCGCTCGCCTGCACCTGGCGGAAGTGCTGTATCAACGCGGACAGAATGAGCAGGCGCTGGACGAGCTGGATGCGGTGCTGCAGCAGGATGACACGATTGCCGACGCGCACCTGCTGCGCGGATTCGTCCTCGGCGACATGGGACATCACGATCTCGCGGTTGCCGCTGCGCGTCATGCGGCGGCACTGAACCCGTCGCCGCAGGCCCTGCAGCCGCACCTGTCCCTGGAGTCGGCGCCCGCCGCCGTAGCGGTCGAGGCGCCGGTGCAGGGCGCGATGGCGCGCTACGGGCTGGGACTGGCCTTCCGACAGCGCGGATACTTTGCCGAAGCCCGTCGGGAGTTCCAGCGCGCAATCGCGCAGGGTGAGGATGCGCGCCTGTCCCGCCACGCCCTCGCGGAACTGGATCTCGTGGCTGGTGAGTATGACGCGGCGCGCGTGGCCTACGAAAGCCTGCTGGCCGATCAGCCTGACCACGCGCGATTGTGGAACGAACACGGCGTCGCCCATCACCAGAGTGGCAATCTGGCGGCCGCGGCCGAGTCGTATCGCGCCGCCTTGCGACAGGACCCGCGCTACGCACTCGCCTATAACAATCTCGGCGTGGCCCTGCAGGATATCGGTGATGAGAACGCGGCGCGTGAGTCGTTGCTGCGGGCGTGCGAGCTCGATCCGTCCATGGTGCGGGCGCGTTTGAATCTCGCGTGGTGGCATCAACGACAACAGGATCCGTTGGCGGCGCTGTCGTTGCTGGGCGAGCTGGTGGCGTTTCACCCCAACGATGCCGACGCGTGGCAGGCGATGGGCGTGATCTGCGAGGCGCTCCAGTGGCGCGACGAGGCCCGCGGCGCGTTTGCCCGCGCGGTCGAAGAGCGGCCCACGCATGCGGAAGCGCGCTACGCACTGGCGCACCTGCTGGGCCAGATGGGCGACACCGACGGCGCGCTGCGAGAGACCGAGCAGGCACTGGGCCTGGCGTCGGTGCGAACCGAGGCGCGCATGAGTGTGGGCATCGACCTTCAACGGGAATGTCCGGAGGCGTGTGGTGCGCTGACCCTGCTGTCGGTCCGGCATGGCGATCCGTTGCACGGCGTGGCGGTGGCGTCTCACGATCTGGCCGCCATGCTGCCCGAACGGGGCGAGGGGGAATCCTCGGCCGTGTTGGACCCGGTCGCCGACGCGTCGCAGGCGTGCCTCGACGCGGACACCTTCGCCGCGCGCGGTGTCATGGGAGAAGCGCTGGACCGGTACGAGCATGCACGGGCGCTTCTTGAACCCGAGCACGGCGCACCCGAGAGCCCGGCCTACGCGCTCTGGCGACATGCCGCGATTGGCGAAGCCCGCTCGCACTGCCTGTTGGGTCGTGGCACCGAGGCCTTGCCGTTGCTCAAGACGCTCGGTGTGCACGATGGCCGGGACGCCGAAGTGCTTGCGCTGTTCGCCTGTAGCAGCGCGCACGCGTCGCAGTACGACACGGCGCGCAAGGCGATCCTGCGTATCCTGCGACTCGAACCGTCCAGTGCCGCCTTGATGCACTTTGTCGGAGACGCTGCCACCGCAATCGACGATAACGGACTCGCGCTTGCCTGCTATCGACGCGCGCTGGCGCTCGATCCGTCACGACCGTCGCCGCGGGTGGCGATTGCGCGATTGCTTCGCGCCCGCGGCGACTTGCTGGCCGCGCGCCTCGAATTGGTCGCTGCGCTTTCCACGGTGCCCGACTGGCGCGAAGCCGTGCTGGAACTGGCGCAGGTGCATCGCGACGCCGATCGACCCCATGAGGTGCTGGCCCTGTTGACGCGTCATCTCGCGTCCATGCCGACCGACCTCGACGCGCTGATTCTGCTGGCCGAAACGCTGATCCGTCTGGAGAATGACCGGGACGCCAGGGTGGCCGTGACGCGCATTCTGCGGCACGATCCGTCGCATCGTCACGCGGCATGGCTGGATGGGGTGCTGCTCGCGCGACAGGCGCGGCTGCGCGATGCGCTGGAGCGCTGGCGGTTCGTCGCGATTGATGCCGATGACGCGCTCGCCGTCAAGGCGAATCGCGCCATTGCGGAAGCGAACGCGCCGCAACTCCGTCTCGTCTCATGAAACGCGCATGAGCCTCGAGGGACGGCTTCGCGAACTCGGACTCCCGGACGTGTTGCAGTTGCTCGGGCTCAGTCGGAAATCCGGGACGTTGCAGCTGCGCGCCCAGCTGCAGGGGGCCGCGGCGTTTGTGCGCCTGGCGCAGGGGGCGATCGTTGATGCCGCATCGTGGCGCCTGCACGAGGGCGAACGGGCCGAGGACGCGCCGGGCCTTGCCACGTCGTCGGCCGCCACCCGCGCGGTGGAGGCGTGTGTGCTCGACTTGCTGACCTGGCGAGACGGCGAGTTTCGGTTTGTCCCGATCGAGACGCCTCCGCCCGTCAGTCCGGTGCGTCTGACAGTGGACATGCTGCTGGTGGAGGCGGCGCAGCGTGCCGAGAACTGGGAACGCCTCGCGGACCGCATCGCGCATGCGCACGTGGTGCCGGCCTTCGTCGATGTGGAGCCCCAGCAGTTGCCCCTGCTTCGGCTGGTGCCACAGGAGTGGGAGATTCTCACGCGCGTCGATGGCAAGCGGGATCTGGCCGAACTCGCCACGGTGCTCGGTCGGGAGTTGTTGGACGTCGCCGGCATCGTGCATGGACTGATTGGTGCCGGGCTGTTGACCCTGCGTGAGGTACAGACCGCGCCGCGCCGGAATCCCACGCCGCCCATCGGGAGCGACGTGCTGTCGCCGCGCGCCGGCGGGTCCGCCGCGAGCCATGCGCGTGATCTTTGGATCCCGCACGGTGACGATGCCCTGACGACCGCCGGCGACGTCCACGGTGATGACGACACGCTGTTCGATCCGATCCAGATGGGCGTGCTGACGGCCGACGGCATGCCGCGTCGACGCACCACGCCGCGGGGGATGCCGGCACTCTCAACACCGGCCGAAATGCGCACCGATGACACCGTTGCGTCATCGGTTGCTGAGACGTCTCTCCATCGAGGGGAAGCAAGCTGGCCATTGCCCGGGATGGATGCAACAACGTTGTGCACGCACGGGGATGAGGCCGCGCGGCGCGGTGACCTTGCCGGCGCACTGACATTCTGGAGTGCTGCCCTCCGGTCGGAGGCTTCGCTCGCGGACGCGGATCGCATCCGCGAAGCGATCGCGTTGGCCGCCCGACTGCACGCGTTACTGCATCCCGCAGCGCGTCGAGAGTAACGGCAGGCCAAAGAGGGACGGGCGCATGCCCATCGTGGACCACGCCACGAAGCTGATCACTTGCAAATTGGTCTACTACGGTCCAGGGCGATCGGGGAAGACCACGAACTTGACGCATCTGCACGGCGCGTTACCCGACGGCCAAGTTGGTGAGCTGACGTCGCTGGCCACGCGTCGCGACCGCACGCTGTTCTTCGACTACCTCCCTGTTGACCTCGGCACGGTGGGCGCGTATCGCGTGCGATTCCAGTTGTACACGGTGCCGGGTCAGCCGTACTATCGGGCGATCCGGCAACTCGTGTTGCAGGGCGCCGACGGCGTGGCGTTCGTGGCGGACAGTCAACGCCATCGATGGGACGACAATCTCGAAAGCCTGCAAGACATGCACGCCAACCTCGCCGAACATGGCGTTGACGTGCGCGACCTGCCCGTGGTGATGCAATACAACAAGCAGGACCTGCCACCATCGCTGGCCGCGTCGGTGGCCGAGCTGTCGGTGGCGCTGAACTTCCGCGGGGTGCCGGAGTTCGCCGCCGATGCGTTGCACGGCGTTGGCGTGTTTGATACGCTGCGATCGCTGGGGATGCGGGTCCTGCGACGTCTCGGTGCCGACGACGGCACGACCACCGCGCAGCGCGCGCGCGCCGCGTTGCGCACGCCGCTGGCACGCGTGGCCGTCACGGATGAACTGGCCGCGGTCGGTGCCGGCGCGTGAGCACCCTGCTCGACGGCGGATACCGATTCGACACGTTCGTGATCGGCTCATCCAATCGGCTCGCCGTGTCGGCCGCCCATGCGGTGGCCGAGTCGCCCGGCACCGTGTACAACCCGCTGTTCGTGTATGGCGGATCGGGACTGGGCAAGACGCATCTCGTCGCGGCCCTCGCGTTCCAGGCGCGACTCACGCAACCGGCGCTGCGCGTGGAGTTCAGCACGGGTGAAGAAGTGGCGGAACGACTGCACAAGGCGATTGCGTCGGGACAGCAGGCCGAGTTCGCGCGACGATATCAGGAAGTCGATCTCCTCCTGCTGGATGACGTGCAGTTCCTGACGGGGCAACGGGAAACGCAGACGGAACTGCTGCGGCTCTTCAACCTGATGCAGGGCAAGGGACGTCAGCTCGTGATGACGAGTGATCGCCCGCCGGCCGATATCCCGGACGTCGACCAGCGTTTGCTGTCCCGGCTCTCCGGCGGGTTGATTGTCGATGTCGGTGCGCCGGACTACGAAATGCGTCTGGCCATTCTGCGCAATGCCATCATCGAGCGCTCGCTCGCATTCGATGATGGCGTCCTGGAGGAGACGGCCCGCTTGCCGTTCGAGAATGTGCGCGAGCTCAAGGGGGCGCTGAATCGGCTCTCGGCATTTCAGCAACTCGAAGGGCAGGCCATCACCGCCGACGACGTGCGGGCGGTGCTGGGTGAACAGGCCGTGGACGTGCACGACGAGGCAATGATGGGTGCGGCAACGGTGGCCGCGGAACAGGGCACCGAGTACGAAGGCTTCCTGGCGGACGTGCTGCAGGAAGTGGAGACTCGTGTGGAGCAGTGGCGGGTCTATCTGGGCGAAGCGTGCGCGTTCTGGCGCGCCGAAGGGTATGCCACCGCCGTGTTGGAACGCGCCATGGCATTGCCGTCCGCGCCGGAAGTCAACGGACTGCTCGCGACGTTTGCGGCGGCCGTCGAACACCTGCGCAATCTCGAGGCGCAGTCGCTGGCGGTGGATCCGTCGTTGCGCGGACATCCCGCCTTCAGGAACCCGGAACTGGTCGCTGACGCCCAACTGCTGCTGGATCGCGCGATCGCGTCGGCGCTGCCCTTGCCAGCGCCCCTGCCGGGGTTCACCCGCGCGGCGCTGGAGGTGGGCACCGCCAACCAGCTGACGCTCAAGGCGTTCGATTCCGTGCTGGAGCATCCCGGCCAACGATACAATCCCCTGTTGGTGCATGGCCCGTCCGGCGTCGGCAAGACGCACGTTGCGCACGCGCTCGGCAACGCGGTACGTGCGGCCTGGCCGCGCAAAGCCGTGGCCTGTGTCAGTGCCACCGCGTTTGTCGAGGAACTGGTGGCGGCGATGCAGGAGGGTGGCGTGGAACGATGGCGCTCCCGCTATCGCGCAGCGGATGTGCTCATCGTCGACGATGTGCACCATCTCGCGGACAAGGAGCGCACCCAGGAAGAACTCTTCCATCTGTTCAACCACTTGTACGATCGCGGCAGCCAGATTGTGCTCACCAGCGACCGGGCGCCGCGGGATATCGTCGGCCTGGCCGATCGACTGCGGTCGCGCTTTGAAGGCGGCCTGGTGGCGACATTGCAGGCCCCCGATCGCGGGCTGCGTGAGCGGCTCATTCACCGGTGGTTGCTGGAAGCCGGCCATGAACCGGGCCAGGCGCTGGTGGCCCTGCTAGCCGATCGTGACGCGCGCAGTGTGCGTGAACTGGTGGGACTCATGACGCGCCTGCAGGCCGCCGCGGAGATGGGCGGTCGCCCGCTCACGCTGGAACTTGCGCAACGCGAACTGGGCGTCGCGCGCACCGAAGGCACAATGTTCACCGCGCGGGCGCACGCCGCCGGAGCCTTGGACGACTTCTTTCTGGATCGGGAGAAAGTCATCTGGGCCTGGCCCGATCTGGGCGGACGATTGATCGAGGAGTACCGCTGATGGCCATCCGCGGGAATCTCTCCGAAGCCAGTCTGGCGGACGTGCTGCAGCTCCTGGCCTTGGGACAGAAGTCAGGCTGTCTCAGCGTCGCGCGTGAAGGGAGCTTCGGCACGGTGCACTTCGATCGCGGGCGCATCGTCCATGCGGCGATTGTCAACCGTCGCGATCGTCTGGGTGACCGGTTGGTGCGAACCGGCGCTGTCGATGCCGATGCGCTGGCGCGCGTGGTGGCCAGCGTTGGTCCATCGGATGATCGGGAGCTGGCCGTGGTGCTGATTGCCCAGCGATTGGTCGAACCGGACGTGCTGATGGTGCAGTATCGCGCGCAGGTGGAAGAGGCCGTCTACCACCTGTTCGCGTGGAACACGGGGACGTTCACCTTCGAGCCGGACACGCACGCAGCGGACGGCGAACCGCTGCTGTCCGTCAGCGCCGACGCGTTGTTGCTGGAAGGCGCGCGCCGGGTCGACGAATGGACGCTGATCGAGAAGAAGATCCCCAGCCTCGATCTCATCTTCGAAGTGGACACGAAGCGACTGGCCCAGCGAAATGATGTGTCGCTGAGCCACACACAGGAGCGCCTGGTGTTGTTGCTGGATGGTGCGAATGATGTGCATGCGCTGGTGGAGCGCTCGGGGATCGACGAGTTCGAAGTCGGCAAGGCCATTTACGGCCTGATCACGGCCGGATTCGCCCAGCGCGTGGGGCGCAGTGCCGCGCGTCGCCAGCCGCCACCGGAAAGTCGCGTGGCCGAGCATCGCAATCTCGGCGTCGCCTTCTACCGAACCGGAATGCTCGATGAAGCACAACGCGAGTTCCGTCGAGTGCTCGAACTGCGCGACGCGGACGGCGCGGCGCGCTTTCATCTCGGGCTGGTGCATCTGAAGCGTGGGGAATGGCAGGATGCGGTCGATACCCTGCGACGCGCGGCGCTTGAGCCGGACGCCCCGGCGGCGGTGTTCCACAATCTGGCGTTCGCGTTCGAGCAACTGGGTCGACTGGACGACGCCTGTGCCGCGTTGGCCGACGCGAGAACGCGCGCGCCGGCGGCCGACCCGCGGATCGCACTGTCCGAGGCCGTGATCGCGTTGCAGCGTGGCGACCTGGCGGTGGCCGAAGACCGATTGGCGCTGGCGCGCGCGGGGTGGGGTTCCCGGCAGCCATCCGCCGCGTGGTATCATGCGGCGGGACTCGCCGCCGCGTTGGCCGGCGACGCCGCGCGCGCCATTGCCACGCTGGATGAAGGGTTGACGCTGCACCCGCATGCGGCCGCCCTGCACAACAACCTCGCGGTGGTGCATGAACGCCGTGGCAGTTATGAACTGGCCGCGCGCACCATCGAGCATGCGTTGCTGGAAGACGCCAACTGCGCACATCTGCACAAGAATCTGGGTGACTATCTGTACCGGGCGCAGCGCTACGATGAGGCATTCGATGCGCTCACCCGGGTGATTCGACTGCATGCGGCGCACGGCGCCGATGTCTATCTCAAGCTCGGCAACATTCACTATCGCCGGGGCACAATGGACGACGCGCGCGCGGCATGGGAGCGCGCCCTGGCGATCGATCCCGACAATCGCATCGTGAAGGCGAATCTCGATGCGTTCCGACGCGCCGACCCCGCCGATCGGGAGCGTGCTGGTGACGCACTGGTGGGACACGCCGCATGAGTCGCGGCCGATGCGCGGCGCGGTCGGGCGCGCCATGACGCAGATCACGGTGAACATCGCCGACTATGCGGTCGGGGCCGGACCGCTGATGCTGGTGACGGTGGGCCTGGGCTCCTGCGTGGGAATTGCGCTGTACGCGCGCGACGTGCGCGTGGGGGCGCTCGCCCATGTATTGTTGCCGAACGTCAACCTGTCCGTGGCGCAGGAGACGCCCGGGAAGTATCCCGCCACCGCGATTCCCGCGATGGTGCGGCGTATGCGCGAACTGGGCGCGCGCGGCGAGATTCACGCACGCCTGATCGGCGGGGCGAGCATGTTCACCCCGTTGCTGGCACCCGGTTCGATGTCGTTGGGCGCCCGCAACGTGGCGGCATCGCATGCGGCGTGTGCCGCCGCGCACCTGCCGATTGTGGGCCAGGATATCGGCGGCGCGCACGGACGTTCGGTGTTCTTCAATGTCGCGGATGGCACGCTGCTGGTTCGCTCCATGCGTTCGTCCGATGTTCACCTCTGAACATCCGATCGCGGCGATTCGCGCCCGCGTGCTGGTGGTGGACGACAGCGCCTTCATGCGTCGCCTGGTCAGCGACGTCATTGGCGAGAGCGGTGAATTCGACGTGGTGGGCACGGCCCGTGACGGCGTGCACGCCGTGCTCCAAGTGCACGCGCTGAATCCGGATATTGTCACGCTCGATGTCGACATGCCCGGACGGGATGGGCTGGCCGCGCTGCAACAGATCATGCGAGAGGCGCCGCGTCCGGTGGTGATGCTGAGTGCCGGCGGTGTCGACGGAGGGGCCGAGGCGACGCTGCGCGCCCTCGAACTCGGTGCGGTGGAATTTGTGCGCAAACCGTCCGGCGCGATCAGTCTCGACCTGGACGACGTGCGGGAACAACTCCTCGAGGCACTGCGGGCCGCCGCCTGCGCCAATCGGGAGACCCTGTTCGCGACCAGCGGGCGCGGTGCGACGCCAACGGGGACGATGGCCGGACACGCGTCGACGCCGACACGGCAGCCCCGCGTTCGCGACGAACGGGATCGGCGGGCAACGCACGTCGTGTGTGTGGCCGCCTCCACCGGTGGCCCGGCGGCCCTCGCCCAGGTGATCCCCCACCTGCCGCGCTTCTCCTCGGCGGCGGTGCTCATCGTCCAACACATGCCGCCGGGATTTACACACAGTCTGGCGCAACGCCTCGATGTGGGCGCTCGGCTGCGCGTACACGAGGCCGAGCACGAGACCCCGATACTCGCTGGGCACGCGTATCTGGCACCGGGCGGGTTCCATCTGCGCGTGGGGACCGTCGATGGCGTTCAATGTCTGCTGCTGGATACGGCTCCCACACTCTGGGGGGTGCGACCCGCTGCGGATCATCTCTTCACGACCGCCGCGTGGGCATTCCGCGACGCGTGTGTCGGCGTGGTCCTGACGGGAATGGGCTGCGACGGCGCCGCGGGGCTGTTCGCCATTCGCCATGCGGGCGGGCGCGGTATCGTGCAGGACAGCGCATCAAGCGTGATTGCCGGAATGCCCATGGCCGCCCTGCAGCACGCCGGGGCGGACCATATTCTGCCCCTCAATCGCATTGCCGACACCATTGCCAGTCTCCTCGAAGCGCCAGCAGGCGCGGAGTTGTGCCCATGACCGCACCCCGATTTCGATCCACGGCGGCATTCACGCTGCGACAGCGGCAGGCCGTCCCCGCTATCGATCGCGCCACATTTGTCATCTTTTCGCTGGGCGGCCAGCGATTCGCGGCACCCGCTGAGGCGGTTGAACGCGTGCTGCGCGAGGTGCCGTCTGGCGCTGGCGGCCAGATTGTGGTGGAATTCGGCGGACGTCAGGTGCCCGCCCTGAACCTGCGGCAGACATTGTGCGAGGCGGCCGGCGTGCGGACAACGGGTGCCGCCGGTCCACCGCACGGTGAACCCATTGCGCTCGGGCAACGCACGCTCGTGTTTTCTGTGCGGGACGTGCTGGTCGCGGCGGCGGTTGACGCCGTGTATGAAGTGGCGACGATCGATGCCGCACTGGTGAAGCCGGTGAATCCGGAAACGGCCTTGCAGGTGGTATCGTCCAGTCACGTCATCCGCGGGCAGTTCGTACGCCACGACCACAACGTGCTGGTGCTGGACATGCTGCGGGTGGTGCGCGCCGTGTACGACGCGACTCATCACGCCGCCCTCGCGCAGGCGTCGTGACCACGATTCTTCTCCCATCGACCGACCTTGTGACCACGTCCCGCCGCGCCCCTTCCGGAGCGCCACTGCCTGATGGTCGCGATCTGGC